>JAKLPU010000005.1:0-7546 GCA_022013755.1 Candidatus Atribacteria bacterium
GAGTTGAATAAAGATTATACTCGGGTTGAATATATACAGCAATTTTCTTTAAGAATTATTAAGTACTTGAAAAAAATGGAAAGGATGAGCAAGATATTTGAAAATATTAAGATGCCAGTTTCCTTTGCCGAAGAGTTAAAAGAACAAATTGAAAGACTAAAAAAAACAAGGACAAAATTTGAAGAGGATATAATTTCTCCTTTTAAGTTTTTAGAAAAATAAAATAAATTAATAATAGATTAAGTATTTAAAAACAACTACAGAAATAAACAAATTTAATAAAATGGGGTCGGATCCATCCGACTCCCCTGCGAAAATTAGCCGTTTATCCTCACATTTACCTTTACATCATATTACTTCTAAAAAAAATTTAAAAAAATTTTCAAAATTTTTTCAAAAAAAGAAGGATTTTTTTAAATCTGTATAGTATAATAAATTGTATTTAAAAATAAGACGCTGTCTTGTATAATAAGACAACGGATGAAGGTAAAGTAAAGTTAATATAATGAGTAAAAAACGTTCAGATTATTACATACAATCTATAAAACGAGCTATACAAATTTTAAATTCTTTTACCCTTAAAGAAAGGGAATTGAGTATAACTGAGTTAAGTAAAAAATTGAGTTTACATAAGAGTACAATTCATCGTATTTTAGTAACGTTGGAAGACGAAAGTTTGGTAGTAAAAAATCAAATTGCCCAAAAATACCGCCTGGGCATAAAGCTATTTGAATTGGGGCATCTTGTGCAAGACCAGATGGAAATAAGGGCTTATGCTCTCCCTATCATGAAAGAGCTCGCCCAAAAAACTGAAGAGAGTGTTGATTTAAATATTCTTTCAGATGGAAAAAGGGTCAGTATTGAAAAAATTGAAAGTCCCCATGATGTTCGACGGATCATACAATTGGGTAAAAGCTTACCCTTGTATTGTGGTGGTTCAGGAAAAGCTTTGTTGGCTTTCTTGCCAGATGAAGAGATTGATGAAATTCTCCATAAAGAAGAACTTATCCCTTTGGGCCCGAATACTATTACCAATCCAGTTCAGTTAAAAAAACATTTAAAAGAGATTCGCAGAAAAGGTTATGCCATTAGCTTTGAAGAGAGAATTTTGGGATCTGCTTCTATAGCAGCGCCAATTTTAGATTATAAAGGGAAAGTCGTTGCTTCTTTAAGTATTTCTGGACCTACTACCCGTTTTACTAAAAAGAAGGTTCCTATACTTATTTCTTTAGTAAAAGAAGCAGCCCAAAAAATTTCAACTTCACTTGGTTATCATACAAATATCTAAAATAAATTTAATTGTATTTTAAAAAAGAAAAGGAAGGATTAAATAATGAAGAAAAAAGTTAACGAAGATAGTTTTTTTGAAGAGTTATCTATACCAGAACTAAAAACAAAAGATTTATTACTATTTGACCAAACTGATAAACCATTTTTAATCTTGTATCTATTCATTTTTATTTTAGGTATTATTCTTACAGTTCTAAGCATATAAGAGAGGGGAAGAAATAAGAAGATGGTAATATCTACTCAATTAATTATACTCATTGTTTATTTTGTTTTTATAATGTTTCTGGGAATATTAGCTATGAAAAAGGTAAAAGGTTCTGAAGACCTTCTGGTTGCAGGGAGAAATTTGGGAATGATGTATGTCTCCGTTTCTATTGCTGCTGAATATATGGGTGGATTAGGAACCATTGGGACTGCGGAAGTAGCTTTCAATCAGGGGATGGGAGTAATTTGGTATCATATTGCTTCTGCGTGTGGTTTGATGCTTTTTGGTTTTGGTTTTGCCCATTATTATCGAAAATATAATGTAATTACTGTTCCTGAATATTTATATTATCTTTATGATATAAAAACCTGGAAAGCAGCATCGGTTTTAAATGTGGTGGGTTACTGGATGTTTACTATAATCCAGATGACTGCAATGGGTTCTTTGGTAGCCAGCGTAACCGGATTTGATTTAAGGTGGAGTGCCTTGATTTGCGGGATAGCTATGACTATTTATCTTTTGGCAGCCGGAATGTGGTCAGTTGCTTTTACCAGTGTAGCATTTATGATAACTATTGGAACTGGTATACCTCTGGCTTTTTGGTGGGTTATGGTACGTGAAGTACCATTAGTGGTTAATTCTGGTGGGGTAGCAGGCTTTGCTGGTTTGGCTAATGCACTTTCTGCTGCCGGACTTAATGCTGAGCATATGTTGAGTCCTTTTAGTTTAGGATTTATGGTGATTTTGGGATATTTCCTGGGAGGAGTATTAGGTATACCAGCAGCCCAGGCTACCATAAATTTCTCTTTCGGTGCTCGTAATTGGAAAGTAGCCAGACTCGCTCCTGTTTTAGCGGCTATATTAATCTTACCTTTAAGTATTTGGACAGGTTCAATGGGTTTATTTGCCCGAGCAGCAGATTTAACTACCAACCCAAAGCTTGCTTTAGGAGCAACTTTAATGAATATAAATCCAATAATTGGAGGTATCGGAATAGCCGGAATATTTGCTGCTCTGGTCTCCACAGTTGCTGGTATATTATTCGGCTGTGCTTCTATTATGGCAAAAGATGTTTGGCAAAGATGGCTTCACCCAGGGACAGATGATAAATATTTAGCCAAATGGACCAGATTGTGGATTCTTATAATTGGAGTAAGCTCTGCTTTTGGGGCAATGACTTTACCTAAAATATTACATCAGGCTTATTTTGTTTACTCTATTAGAAGTGCTTTAATGATTTGTGTAGCTTTCGGTCTTTGGTGGAAGGCTGCTCATCCCAATGCAGCCTTCTGGAGTATGGTAGTAGCTTTAATAGGTGGGACTATGTATCAATTCAATATTCCAATTGATTTCCAAGCATTTTTTCATTTACATATCGCCGTATGGTGCGGCTTATTAAGTTTTATCACTTTTATCGTAATAAGTTTATTTTCAAAATGGACTTCTCAGACTTCAAGCGAACTTCCACCAGTGGTCCGTAATTAAAGATAAGGAGGAATGATAAAATGTATACCTATTTTTTCCCGGGATTTCTTAAATTAGATTTAATCATATGGGGCTTACTAATAATTGTTTTTGCGATGTTTGCCCGATATATCCATAAATTACCAGGGGATGCAATTATGAAGTGCAAAGCAAAAGCAATCGAAAATAAAAAGAGATTAGGAATTAAAATTTATAAGATCTAATTTCTATCTTTGATGCTTAGGTATAAAATCTGCTTTATTCATAAATTAGGATAAAAGAAATAAAAAAAATGGGAGAATTTATTTGCTATGGATTACATTTCAATTATTTTTACCGTTAATCCAGGTGCTACCTCTACTAAATGTGCTTTATACCAAGTTTTAGATAAGGGAATAAAAGAGATTACATCCGAAACCATTGATCATCCTGATAAAATTATTGCACAATTTGAAGATATTGCCACCCAACTTGATTATCGAGAAAAACTAGTTCGTCAATTTGTTAATGATTTTTTACCGGAAAATGCAAAAATTGTCGCTTGTGCTGGCAGAGGCGGGATGCTTACCCCAGTTCCCAGTGGAGTAATTAAGGTAAATGAAGAATTGGTAGATTTTTCTTTAAATCGTCCTGTCTATCAACATGCTTCTAATTTAGGGGCACCTTTAGCTTATCGGGTAGCCCAGACCTATAAAGTAGATGCTTTTATAGTTGATCCGGTGAGCGTTGATGAATTGACACCGATAGCCCGAATCTCGGGCAGTCCAGATTTTCCCCGATTTAGTTTTGTCCATGCTCTTAATATACGAGCGACTGTTCGTAAACTGAGTGAAAGGTTAGGTAAAAAATTTGAAGAGATGAGGTGTGTGGTTGCACATTTAGGAGCAGGCTTTTCGATAGCCGCTTTTGATCGGGGTAAGATGGTTGATAATGATAATCGAATGGAGTCAGCTCCTTTTACTCCCGAAAGAGCAGGAGGAGTCCCACCGATTCCTTTGGTTAAGGCATGCTTTTCAGGCAAATATACTCAAAAAGAGCTGATAAAAAAACTTTACGGAGAGGGAGGAGTATACGCCTATTTAGGGACTAAGAATATGAAGGAAATTGTAATAAAAGCTAAAGAAGGCAATGAATCTGTAAAACTAATTTATGATGCTATGATATATCAGATATGTAAGGAAATTGGAGCAATGGCTTCAGTGCTGAGCTTTGATATGGATGGGATAATAATTACGGGTGGATTGGCAAATTCTGAGAATTTGATGAATGAAATCAAAAAGAAAGTCCATAAAATAGGAAATATTTATATATATCCTGGGAGCAACGAAAACGAAGCCTTAGCTCTAAGTGTGTTAAGAGTAGTCCAAAGAAAAGAGCAATTTATGACCTGGCCAGTAAAAAGTGGAGAGTAAGGAGTATATGGATATGTCTATAAAAAATTTTAAAGAGTTGAAAGAGATAGTAGTAAAGTTAAAGCCTATGAGAGTGGTCGTGGCAGCTGCAGAAGATGAAAGAGTAATTGGTGGGATTAAATTAGCTAAAGAATTAGGGATTGTGAAGTCTCCAATTTTGACTGGAGAATTAAAAAAGATAACAGAAATTATTAAATCATTAGGAGAAGATATAAACGAATATGATATTCGTGAAACCGCCGATGGTTCAGAAGCTGCTCGTATAGCTGTTAGAACCATAAATGATGGTGAGGCACAGATTTTAGTAAAAGGCAGATTAGAAACTGTCTACTATCTTAAGGCTATTCTTGATAAAGAAAATGGAATTAGGGCTTCAGAGATTCTATCCAATCTTACTATGTTTGAAATGGAGAGTTATCATAAATTTATTGCGGTTACCGATAACGCAATTATTCCTTTTCCTACACTTTTAGAAAAGAAGGTTATTATTGAAAATACTAAACCTTTATGGACCTCCCTGGGTATTAATAAGCCAAAAGTGGCAGTACTGGCAGCTATTGAATTGGTTAATCCAAAGATGGACGCCACTGTAGATGCCGCTTGTTTAGCTAAGATGGCAGAAAGAGGGCAAATAAAAGGATTTAGTGTGGACGGTCCCCTATCTTATGATATTGCTATTAATTTGACCTGTGCCCAAGGTAAACATATAACTGATTCTTCAGTAGCCGGAGATCCTGATTTGCTTCTACTTCCAAATTTAGAAGCAGCTAATATATTAGGTAAGAGCTATAAGTTTCATGGTAAGGCTGAATCAGGGGGATTAATATTGGGGGCTACAGTTCCAGTAGTTTTAAATTCTCGTTCAGACTCTGCCGAAAGGCGCTTGAATTCAATGTTAATGGCACGGGCGATTGCTGAAGGACGAATTTTGGTTTAAGAAAATATTATTTTAATCTCATAAGAAATGGAGGCAAGAAATGGTTAAAATTCTCACAGATCGTAAATTATGCAAGAAATGTGGAATATGTGCTGCATTTTGTCCCAAAGAAGTTTATTCTTTTAATGAATTAGATGGTCCCCAGGTCGAGAAAGAAGATGAGTGCACCGCTTGTGATAAATGCGTGATAATGTGTCCGGAGATGGCAATCGAAATAGTTGATAGGAAGGAATTAAAGAAATGAATAACACGAAAAAAGGGAAAAGAGTTTTTATGCAAGGAAACATTGCTGCTGGAGAAGGGGCAATAGCAGCAGGGGCAAGATTTTTTGCCGGATATCCCATAACTCCTTCTTCAGAAATTGCAGAACATGCCTCAATTAATTTGCCCCGAGTAGGAGGTACTTATATACAGATGGAGGATGAGATTGGCAGTATTGGCGCAATAATTGGAGCAAGTATGACCGGGGTAAAGGCTTATACAGCAAGTAGTGGTCCTGGTATATCTTTAATGAATGAGAATATTGGATTGGCCTGCATGGTTGAAGCACCTTGTGTATTGATTAGTGTTCAAAGAGCTGGTCCTAGTACAGGATTAGCAACTAAACCTGCCCAGGGTGATTTTTTTCAAGCCCGTTGGGGTACTCATGGGGATCATGCAATAATTGCAGTATCTCCTGCAACAGTTCAAGAATGCTTTGATCTTACTATTAAAGCTTTTAATTTTGCTGAACGTTTTAGAACCCCCGTTTTTGTGTTAATGGATGAAATAGTAGGAAAAATGTATGAAACAATCGATATACCTGATACTAAAGAAATTAAAGTTGAGAACCGTAAAATGGCTACCTGTCCACCGGAAGAATTTAAATCCTATAATTTTGGTGAAGATTTAATACCTCCCTTTGCTCCTTTTGGTGGAATACGTATAAGTAAGGCAAATGGTTCAGGGCATGGTTTGGATGGATATCCAGATACTAATCCAGAAAATTATGATAGATCGGTTCGGCGCCTAACTAATAAAATTGAAAATTATAAAAAGGAAATATGTTTGTATAAAGCGTTTAATTGTGAAGACGCGGAAATTTTAATTATTGCTTATGGTTGCAGTACTCGCCCAGGTCTGGCTGCTGTTGAGCAAGCAAGAAAAGATGGTTTAAAAGTCGGTTTATTACAACTTCATACTTTATGGCCATTCCCTGAGCATTTAATTGAAAAATATAGTAAAAAGGTTAAGAAAATAGTTGTACCGGAATTAAGTTTAGGACAATTGAAATCCGAAATTGAACGATACGTTAAAGATATTCCAGTTGCGGGAGTTAATAAAGTGGGAGGCGTAAGTATAACTCCTCAAGAAATTATTAAAGAAATAAAGATGGGGTATAAATGATGAAATATAATGGAAAGAAATTTTTAAAAAAGGAACTCTTGCCCTTTTTTTGGTGTTCTGGTTGTGGGAATGGCATAGTTATGGGTTGTATTGTCAGAGCTATGGAAGAAAGTGGTTTTTCAAGAGAGAATACGGTAGCAGTCACCGGTATTGGCTGCTGGGGGAAGGCTGACGATTATTTAACTACTCATGCTTTTCATGGGACTCACGGGAGGGCGTTAACTATTGCTACTGGAATAAAATTGGCTAATCCTTCTTTGAATGTAATTGCTTTAGTCGGAGATGGAGATGGAGCAACAATTGGTGGAAATCACCTTATCCACGCAGCTCGCAGAAACATCGATATCACTGTAATAATGTCTAATAATTATACTTATGGTATGACTGGAGGCCAATACTCTGGGACCACACCTTTTGGGGCAATTTCTTCTACTTCCCGTTACGGGCATGTAGAAGACGAATTTGATATTTCTGAATTAGTTAAGACTGCGGGTGCAGCATATGTGGCTAAAGGGACAGTGGCAAATCCATTGCAATTAAGGAGATTTATTTCTAAAGCATTTAAAAAACAAAATGGTTTTCGCTTTGTAGAGGCAATGAATATCTGTCCCACTCACTATGGTAGGGCTAATAAATTAGGGAAAGCTCCTGAGATGATAGAAAGATTACGGAAAAGCAGTATAAACATAAAATTGGCTAAAGATATGAAGTCAGATGAATTGGCGGGTAAAATAATTGTTGGGGAATATATAGATAAAAAAGTTGATGGGTATATTAGGCGTTATAAAGAAGTTCAAAAAAGGGCATCCAATCAATTTGGCTTATTCTCAAAGGAGTAAAAAATATGGAGAA
>JAKLPU010000072.1:0-2693 GCA_022013755.1 Candidatus Atribacteria bacterium
TTATCCCATAAAAGATTCTAAAGGAGAGATTATAACTGTCGCTACCACCCGTCCTGAAACTATGCTCGGTGATACTGCAGTAGCAGTTCATCCCGATGACAAAAGATATCAAAAGTTTATCGGTAAAACTGCCATATTACCGTTAATGGAAAGAGAAATACCGATAGTAGCGGATAATTATGTTGATCCTGAATTTGGTACTGGAGCAGTAAAGATAACCCCAGCCCACGATTTAAATGATTTTGAATTAGGAAAACGTCAAAAACTACAAGTAATTAATATATTAAACAATGATGGCACAATGAATGAACAGGCAGGAAATTTTAAAAATTTACCGGTGTTTAAATGTCAAGAAAGAGTTTTGAATGAATTAAGAAAAAAGGGATTCTTAAATAAGATCGAAAATTATAAGCATTCTATAGGGCATTGTTACAGATGTGGGACTATTATTGAACCATATCTTTCTAAACAATGGTTCGTTAAAATGAAAGAAATTGCTGAACCTGCAATACTAGCTGTGGAAGAAGGTAGAATTGAATTTACACCTGCTCGTTGGGACAAAGTTTATTATGACTGGATGAGAAATATTAAAGATTGGTGTATTTCACGTCAGTTGTGGTGGGGACATCGTATCCCGGTCTGGTATTGTCAAGATTGCGGAGAAATAATCGTAGAATTAGAAGATCCTACAATCTGTAAAAAATGTGGCAGTCATAATCTGCTGCAAGACCCGGACGTTTTAGATACCTGGTTTAGCTCTGCCTTGTGGCCTTTTTCTACCTTAGGTTGGCCGGAAGAAACAGAAGATTTAAAATGTTTCTATCCGACATCAGTATTAGTTACCGGTTTTGATATTATTTTCTTTTGGGTGGCTCGAATGATAATGATGGGATTAAAGTTTCGTGGTGAAGTACCATTTAAGCAAGTTTATATAAATCCCTTAATTAAAGCTGGGGAAGGTAAAAAGATGAGTAAATCCAGTGGAAACGTTATTGATCCTTTAACGGTGATTGATAAATATGGCGCTGATACTCTGCGTGTTACTCTTGCCTCTTTAACTATACAGGGAGATTATATCTGCCTCTCAGAAGAGAGAATTAAAGGATTTAGAAATTTCACTAATAAAATATGGAATGTGTCAAGATTTTCTATAATGAATCTCAAAGATTTCGATATTGACAAAATAGAAAAAGAAAAATTAAAAATGACCTTAGTTGATAAGTGGATAATCAGTAAGTTAAATGAAACAATAAAAAAATCCACCGAGTGTCTTAATGAATATAAATATGGGGAAGCCGCCAAAATTATTTATGAATTTACCTGGAACGAGTTTTGTGATTGGTACATAGAGTTTAGTAAACCAAAATTATATCAAGAGAAGGATATAATAGAAAAACGGACATCTCAATATATCCTGTGGGTTGTTTTAGAAAATACCTTAAAGCTTTTACACCCTTTTATGCCTTTTATAACTGAAGAAATATGGCAAAAGCTGCCTCATAAAGGGGAAAGTATCATGGTTTCACCCTGGCCAAAATATAAAGGAAAATATATGAATAAAGATGCAGTAAATAAGATGGAAAAAATAATGAGCATCATCAAAACTATACGAAATATTAAGTCAGATATGAATATTCCGTATAGCAAAGAGATCAATTTATGTTTAAATGTTAATGAAAAAGATAAATTAAAGTTAATAGAAGAAAATATTAATTATATCGAAACCATGATTAAAACAAAATCGTTAGAGGTAGGAACTGGGATTAAAAAACCAGAGCATTCAGCTACTGGTGTTTTAGAAGGGGTAGAAATATTTATTCCCTTAAAAGATATAATAAACATTTCAGAGGAGATAGCTCGCTTAGAGAAAAAATTAAATAAAATAAATAGTGAGCTTAGTCTAATTTTTAAAAAAATAAATAATAATGATTTTTTATCCAGAGCCCCGGAGGATATCGTTAAGAAGGAAAGAGATAAAGCTGATGATTTAAGAGATATTAAAGAAAGATTGGAAAATAACTTAAAATCTTTTAAATAATGAGTTGCAAGTTGCAAGTTCATAGTTTTCAGTTTACGGTTTTTAGTTTTCAGTTTAGGATAAAGCTAAAAAGTTAAAGCTAAAAACGAAAAACCATAATTCAAAACTTAAAACCTTTTTCTTAAATTTTGAATTTTAAGTTCTGTTATTGCTTCTTTATCTTTTCATTTTTGCTATATAACATACAAGATAAGAAAGATGAAAATCAATATATAAAACAATGTATTTAAATTTTAAATTTTAAGCTATGGCTTTACGTTTTGCGCTTTTCGTTTTTCGCTACATACTATACGCTAAACGCTGTACGCTATACGCTATAAAGAGGTAAATGTGATCACTTATTCAGAAGCATTAGATTATATTTATGATTTAACTAAATATGGCATAAAATTAGGATTGAAAAATATAAGCTATTTACTTTATCTTTTAGGCGAACCTCATAAAAAATTAAAAATAATTCATGTTGCCGGGACAAATGGAAAGGGATCAACCTGTTCCTCAATTAGTTCAATTCTTCAATCTGATGGTTATAAAGTTGGTCTCTATACTTCTCCTCACTTAGTTGATTTTACCGAGAGAATCAAAATTAATCATAAACCAATAAACAGGAAAAAAGTAAGTGAGCTATTAGAAAGAATCAAACCTTACATAGAAA
>JAKLPU010000006.1:0-5202 GCA_022013755.1 Candidatus Atribacteria bacterium
AATATTTCTCTCAATCCTTTATTGGGTATCGTGGTTGCTGCAATCTTTACCGCTATAATTCAAAGTAGTAGTGCTACCACTGCAATCGTCATTGCTATGTCCATTCAGGGAATAATGGGCATAGAAGCAGCAATCCCCCTTATTCTGGGAAGCAATATAGGAACTTGTTTTACTGCAGTAATTGCCAGCATAGGCAGCTCAATAACCGGGAAAAGACTTGCTTTTTCTCATCTACTTTTTAATATTGGAGGGGTTGTTCTATTTTTTTTCTTTATAAATAAGTTCGCATACCTGGTATCGTTTACCTCGTCAAGTATCCCAAGGCAAATTGCCAATGCTCATACTTTATTTAATGTAATTAATGCAGCAATATTACTTCCTTTTCTGTCTTTGTTTATTAAACTTATAGTTAAACTTTTACCAGGTGAAGAAATTGTCATTAAGAAAGGCCCTATCTACCTAAATAAAGATATGTTAAATACACCATCCCTTGCCTTGAGTCAGGCAACTAAAGAATTGGTTAGGATGGGCGAAATGGTTGAAAGCATGTTAAATGATGTAATGATGTCTTTTATTCAAAACGACCTAAGTATCTTAAAAAGTGTATATTTAAAAGAAGAGGTGGTAAATACTTTAGAAAAGGAGATTACCAAATATTTAGTATTGATTGCTCAGCAATCTCTTAGTGTCAATCAATCAAAAAGACTAACGGATTTAATGAATATAGTTAATGACATAGAAAGAGTAGGTGATCATGCTGAAAATTTAGCTGAACTTGCTGAAGAAAAAATAAATGAAAAATTACCCTTTAGTGAAAAAGCTTTAAATGAACTAAAATTTATGTTTTCCAAAGTTCAATTTTCCTTAAATAAATCGATATCTGCATTAAAAAATAGAGATATAGAATTAGCACGGGAAGTAGCTCTAAAAGAAGATGAAATTGATAAAATAGAAAAAGAGCTTCGGGCTAATCATATAAATAGGCTAAACCAAGGCATCTGTTATCCCGAATCCGGTGTTATCTTTTTAGATGTAATAAGTAACTTAGAAAGAGTTGGAGACCATGCTAATAACATTAGTTTAATGGTAATTGACGAATTATCTAAAAGTTAGAGGAATATATGTCATTAATATTATTAGGGATAATGCAGGGATTAACTGAATTCTTCCCGGTAAGCAGTTCAGGACATTTAGTTATCGCTAAGTATTTCTTACAATTACATTTACCAGGCGCGGCATTTGAAGCATTTTTACATTTTGGAACAGTTGTGGCTGTAATAGTGCTCTTTAGAAAAGAAATTAAAGAATTAGTAATTTCTTTTTTTGACAGTATTTATAAACTATCTCATGGAGAAAATATATCAAATATTTTTAAAAATAATTCATCATCAAAGTACGCCTGGTTTTTAGTAATTAGCACCATGCCGGCGGCAATTATTGGATATACTTTTAGTTCTTATTTTGAAATACTTTTTGGCAAGCCCATAATAGCATCCTTTATGTTAACTGTTACAGGAGTCTTACTTTGGCTGGGTAATAAATATTACACAGGGGGCAATAAAAATATTTCAGAAATTACTTATAAAGATGCTATTTTTATAGGAGTAGCTCAAGCTGTTGCTATTATCCCCGGGATATCGAGGTCCGGTTTAACTGTTATTGCCGGATTATCAAGAAACTTAGATCGGGAATTTGCAGCAAGATATTCTTTTATACTATCTGTACCGATCATTTTAGGTGCTTCAATGTTTAAAATGAGGGAATTATCTTCCTTAAATATAGATTTATCTATTCTGATATTATCCGGGTTAGTGGCGGCAATATCAAGCTATGGTGCTATGAAAATATTTATAGGATTATTAAAAAATCGAAAAATATACCTTTTTTCATACTATCTTTGGATTATATCTGGTTTAACAATTTGGATATATTTATCGAGAGGACTTTAATCAGTTGAAAATAAAGAAAAAAAATACTAAAAATGAAACCATAAGTATAGTAATTATTGCATTTTCTTTGTTATATATTTTCGCCTTTGTCTTCACTGACAAAATGGGAATCGTTGGAAAAATTATTTTTCAAATAGCAACTCGCAATATTGGTCTTGGTGCCTATATTTTCCCCATCTTGTTATTATTTTTGGGAATTGTAATTCTTTTTAATTATAAACTACCCAATCCTTATCATAAACTCTTCGGCATTAGTTTTTTATTTATTATATTTCTTATATTTATCCATATTAGATTACTTTTGCTCGACAATTCATATTCATTGGCAATGAAAGGGGTTGGCGGAGGTTTGCTAGGTTATTATTTTGCCAATTCCTTATTCCTTTACTTTGGAACAAAAGGCGCTTATCTTGTTCTAATATCTCTCAGCTTAATATCTGCCTTATTCATAACTGATGTTTCCTATTTTCATATATTTAGGAACCTGGGGAATAAAACAAAGATGATATTGAATAATATTTACAATATTTTAAAAAATATCGGGGCAAAAATTTCTAAAATTTCAAAACGCAAAGAAGCGCCCGACTATCAAGAATACGGAACAGATGAAATACCCAAAAAATTATTTATAATAAAAAAAACCAGGAAAAAAGAAAAAAGATTAGAAGAAGAAGCAACTTTTGACAGGGATTACCAGATATCTAAACAGGAACCTAAAATAGACAGTTATCAAGTTCCATCCTTATCACTATTATCTGACTCGTACTCTGAAGAGAAAACGGATACCAAATTAAATATTGAGGAAAATATAAAAACACTCGAAAAAACCTTCACTAATTTTGGAATTAATGCAAAAGTCGTTGGGGTTATCCAGGGACCAACTGTTACCCGATATGAAATTCATCCTGCACCCGGTGTTAAAATATCTAAAATAACTAATTTAAGCAATGATATTGCTTTGTCCTTTGCAGTAGCCTCAGTCAGGATAGAAGCACCAATACCCGGTAAAAACGCTGTAGGAATCGAAGTCCCTAATCGTAAAAGAATAAATGTGTATTTAAAAGAAATATTGCAAAGTAGTGAATTTCAAAATGGAAAATATAAATTACCCATAGCGTTAGGAATAGATATTGGAGGCAAGCCCATAATCGCAGATTTAACCGAACTTCCTCATTTATTAATTGCCGGGGCAACCGGATCAGGGAAAAGTGTATGTATTAATAATATAATATTAAGTATTCTTTATAAACTAAGTCCGGAAACAGTGAAATTTCTAATGATCGACCCAAAGAGAGTGGAGCTAAATATTTACAATGGCATTCCGCATTTATTGATACCTATTGTAACCGATACAAGTCAAGCCATTAAAGTATTAAACTGGGCGATTTCCGAAATGGAAAAAAGATTTAAAATATTTGCGGAAGTAGGAGTCAGGAATGTAGACGGTTATAACGAATATGTTAGAAATATTAATAATGATACTGAACCCTTACCCTATATTATAATAATAATCGATGAATTAGCTGATTTGATGTTAATCTCTCCGGTAAAAGCAGAGGAATCATTATGCAGATTAGCTCAGATGACCAGGGCAACGGGAATACATTTAATAATAGCTACTCAGCGTCCTTCTGTAGATATTATTACCGGTTCAATAAAGGTAAATTTCCCTTCCAGAATTGCCTTTGCGGTTTCTACTCAGGTTGATTCAAGAACTATATTAGATGTTAATGGTGCCGAAAAATTATTAGGGAATGGAGATATGTTATTTTCTCCGGTTGGTGCCTCCAAACCAATTAGGGCTCAAGGAGCTTTTGTAGTAGAAAAAGAAATTAGAAATGTGGTATCCTATTTAATGAAGTATTCCCCCTCTCTCGAATATGAACAAGAAGTGTTAGAATATAAAAAGAGTAAAGATTTACTGCGAGAAACAGAAGAAGATGAAGAAGATGAATTATTCAATGAAGCTGTTTCTATTATTATTAATAGTAAACAAGCTTCAATATCAATATTGCAACGAAAGCTTCGAATTGGTTATACCCGAGCAGCTCGATTGATAGATGTTATGGAGAAAAGGGGAATTGTAGGACCATACGATGGTCGAAATCCAAGAAAGATATTAATTTCCAATGAAGAATATTTAAATAAATATGAAAAATAATAAATATTTTTTTATTTTTAAGCAGGAAAAAACTCATCTGATGTAGTATTATTATATTAAATGGGTAATTAATCGTAAATACTCGGCGAACCAAGTGTTATTGCGAGGAACGAAACAAATTCTTAAGGACAACACAGCACGCCGTGTTGCTACTATATACTAACGACTATTCACTAACGACTAAATAAAAGGGGGGTGATAGATGAACTATTTTTCTGACCGAATAAACCCTATTAAATAAAAGTATTTAACAGGGTAAAGGTAAAGTTGGGATTTTAAGTATTTTTAATAATGAAAGGAGATTTTGAAAATGAAAAAGAATCTATTAGGAGTAGTCATATTAGTAATAATATTAGGTTTATGTCTTTCTTCGACAGTTTTTTCTGCAGAACCACTTAAAGTTGGCTTGGTGTTTGATATTGGTGGAAAAGGAGATAAATCATTTAATGATTCAGCATCCCGAGGTTTGGCATGGGCAGCAGCTGATTTTGACATTAAACGTATCGAATTAGAGCCAGGGGTAGATGCGGATAGAGAAGTAAATCTTAGAAACTTAGCAATGATAGGTTATGATGTAATAATCGGAGTAGGATTTTTATTTACTGATGCCATAATTACCGTGGCTGATGAGTTCCCTGATACTAAATTTGCCATTGTAGATGGATTTATCCCTGATAAGCCTAATGTAATGTCTCTGTTGTTTCCTGAACCTCACGGTTCTTTCCTGGTGGGTATGATTGCTGGTATGAAAGCACAGGAAGATGGAAAAGATACAGTTGGATTTGTGGGTGGAATGGATATATCGCTTATTAATGGATTTGAAGCAGGTTATATAGCCGGGGTTCATTATGTCTACCCAGGATGCAAAATTCTTTCTGCTTATGCCGGTGATACTCCCATCGCTTTTGCTGACCCGGTAAAAGGGAAAGAGTTAGCTTTGTCACAATACGATAACGGAGCATGGGTAGTCTATCATGCTTCTGGTTTGACCGGTGCCGGAGTATTCGAAGCAGCTAAAGAAAGAAAAAGATTTGTAATCGGAGTAGACTCCAATCAGAACTATATGGGAAATATCGCGGAAACCGGAGAAAA
>JAKLPU010000073.1:0-7032 GCA_022013755.1 Candidatus Atribacteria bacterium
GAAAAAATTTCCCTATATATTAGTTTCCCGAAATATCGAAGGGTTGGATAAGAATTGTATAATCGTTGATGATGTAGAAGGTGGAATGATTGCTACCGAATATTTGATTAAGCTGGGTCATCGTCGAATTGCCCATATCACTGGTCCTCTTAAGACAAGGTCAGCGCTTAATAGATTAAAAGGCTATAAATTAGCATTAAAAAAATATAAAATTGAATATAAGGATGAATTGGTAGGAGAAGGTGATTTTAAAATAAAAGGTGGCTATCAAGTTATGAAGAGATTTTTAAAATTAACTGAATCACCTAGTGCTGTATTTGCTGCCAATGATCTGCTTGCTTTAGGAGCTATGCAGGCTATTCAAAAAAAGAATTTTCATGTCCCGGAAGATTTTTCAGTAATAGGTTTTAATGACATTGAATTAGCATCTTTTGTCTATCCTGCGTTAACTACTATTCGTCAGCCGATGTTGGAGATGGGAGCATTAGCAGTGAAGATGTTATTAAGAATAATTGAGGAGGGAGAATTTAATCAAAGAAAAATAGTGTTAAAACCTAAACTAATCATAAGGGAATCTTGTAAAAAAACAAATAAAATAAAAATATAAAAAATAAATTATTAAATTAAAAAAAGGAGAAACAAAAATGAAAACGGTTACTTTGTATGCTGATTGGCAGCCTAAGGCAGATTTCAAATTAGGAGCGAAAGATATTGATGGGAAACTTACTTATTTAGGAAGTAAAGTTTGGAAAAATCCGGAGATTAAAATAGTGGAAAAAGATGTTCCTAAAATTGGGTCCACAGAGGTTTTAATTAAAGTGAAAGCTTGCGGAATCTGTGGTAGTGATGTCCACATGGCTCAGCCAGATGATGATGGATATATCTGGTATCCGGGGCTTACGGCTTTTCCGGCGACTCTCGGTCACGAATTTTCAGGAATTGTAGCAGAAGCAGGTGAGCAGGCTATTAACAAGAGAACAGGGAAGAAATTCGAAGAAGGAGAGGCAGTAACTGCAGAAGAAATGTTCTGGTGTGCCTCTTGCCGACCCTGTGCGGATGGCTATCCCAACCACTGTGAAAAATTACAGGAGATTGGTTTTAGCTGTGATGGCGCCTTTGCGGAATATGTCAAAGTCGATTCCCGCTATATTTGGAGCCTGGAGGAATTAAGGAGAGTTTATAAAGGTGACAACCTGTTCCTGGCTGGCAGTTTAGTTGAACCTACTTCGGTAGCCTATAATGCGGTAATAGAACGAGGAGGAGGGATAAGACCCGGAGATAATGCGGTAATTTTAGGCGGAGGACCTATCGGTCTTGCCGCAGTTGCTATAATGAGAAAAGCCGGAGCCTCAAATGTCATTCTCTCTGAACCTTCTGAATCAAGAGCAAAATTGGGCAAGTTAATGGGAGCAGACCATATCATTGATCCTCTTAAAGAAAACTTTTCAGAGAGAGTGTTAGATATAACTGGTGGTCTGGGAGCTAAATTATATCTGGAAGCAACCGGTTTACCTGATAGAGTGTGGGGAGATATTGAACAAGCCATTTGGGAAGGTAAAATGATTAATAGTACAGTGGTAATTGTAGCTCGCGCTGATAAAAAGATTCCGGTAAGCGGAGAAGTTTTCCAGGTACGAAGGGCCTCTATTGTAGGTTCACAAGGCCATTCTGGTCATGGAACATTCCCCAGAGTTATCAGTTCAATGGCTTCCGGAATGGACATGACTCCATTGATTACCAAAAAGATAGCCTTAGATAAAGTTCCGGAGAATATAGTCCTCCTGCGGACTGATAGAACAGAATGTAAAATTACCTGTGAGTTCAAATAATTTAACAAAAAGGAGGATTTGAAAATGGCTGATAAGAAAAATGAAAAATGGCTGACTACTGATTATCCTCAGATAGTGTTTGAAAATAGCCAGGTAGGCCGATTGAAAAAAGAATTATTTGATGCACCGATGAGTAAAATTGAGGAAATACTTATGGAATATGAAATTCCTTCCCCTTCAGAATTAGGGAAGGCAGGTAGTTATATTCAAACTACTCCCCGCATGCATGTTATAGAAAACAGGCGTAAAAATGATTTTGTCTTTGTCCCGGTAGGGTGTACCGAATGTCACGGTGATTATGCCAACACCGGTCTGGATACTTTTATGGTCACCCAGATTTGTGAAGGAGTTCGCCGCTATATAAAAAACAGAGATGGAATGGGATGCAGTTTAGCCTTATCTCCTTTAAATTATGGGGGTCATCCTTATCATCACTGTGGTATGGCCGGCACTATTATTATGCCCGAAGATGTGGTAAGGGAAACTATGATTAACGTAATGTACGGACTGTGGAATGATGGTTTTCGTAAACAGATGTGGGTAAATAATCATGGACAATTGTGGATATTAGAATCAGCTATCCAGGAATTTTGTAAACGCTATCAATTACCGGGTATTTATCGGGTAATCGATTGGCATCGGGCAATAAGAGAATTCTTTATTCCTGTTGACCGGGAAGATAGTTTAACTACTGATTTTATTCATGCTGATGAGGCAGAAGCATCTGTTGCTCAATTACTCTTCCCTGAGATGCTGGATATGAAGTATGCTGTAGACACAGAGGGTGATTCATTACTGCCCGGAGGTCATTTTGATACCTCGGTTGACCCTTATCATCGACCTCAAGGGTGGCAGCAAGGGGAAGGTCAATCTGCAATTGAAAGATCGGCTGTTCCGGAAGGAGTAGTAGGTTATCCGACTCGGGCGAGTGCCGATAAAGCAAAACGTCCTATTGCCGCTATTCTCAGATACTTAACTTTGGTTCATGATGAGATTATGGAGACCTATCCGGCTGGCAAAATACCTCCGGTAGAAAAGATCAGCTTGCGTGACCCCAAAGAGATGGAACCATTTTTAAGGGAACCGATGAGCAAAGGCTGGAAATCAGTATATGAGTTGCCTTATATCGGACAAATACAGAAATAGCGAGTAGCGTAGAGCGTATAGCGTATAGAAAAAGACAGGGGTCGGCCTGTCAAGGGTTGACCCCACATAATGGGAGTAGTGGATAATGAAGAAAAGTATAGTAATTTCAACTTCCTCAACCAAATTTTCCGCTTTAGCTTTTAAAGAAGATTTTGAAAAGAGTGTTAAGAAAGTTGCAGACTTAGGTTTTGACGGTGCAGAATTAGCGATTAGAAATCCTAAAGATTTAAAAGTAGATGATGTTATCAACATAATAAAAGAAAATAATTTAGAAGTCCCGGCTATAGGCACCGGACAGGCTTACGGAGAAGAAGGCTTAAGCTTTTCTGATCCCAGTGAAATTGTTAGGAAAATAGCAGTTGAAAGAATAAAAGACCAGATAATTTTTGCTTCCCATTTTGATGCTCAGGTAATTATTGGGTTGATAAGAGGAATAATTGGGGAAAGCGTGAACAAAACAGAAGTCGAAGAATGGACTATTGATTGTTTGAGAAGATGTACGGAATTTGCAAAAGAACACAATATACGGCTTACTTTAGAACCGGTAAATAGATATGAGAGTAATTTTATTAATACCCTCAACGAAGGAATTGAATTTATTAAACGAGTAGGTTCATCAAATTTAGGATTATTGGCCGACACTTTTCATATGAACATTGAAGAAGTTTCGATTTATGACAGCATTATTCAAGCCAAAGATTATATTACCCATGTCCACTTTGCAGACAGTAACCGTTGGGCACCCGGCTGTGGTCATCTGGATTTTGCCAAAATAGTCCAAACTTTGAAAAAGATAGGTTACCAGGGTTATGTCTCTGCCGAGATTCTCCCCCTACCGGACCCGGATAGTTGTGCCCGCCTTACTGCCGAACACTTAAATAAAATTGAATTTTAGATTAATTTTAATAAATCAATATGAAATTAGTAATCGGTAGATATATTATTTAGAATTAATATGGGAGAAGATCAATGAATAAAGAAGATATCTTGCGACGTTTTTTTAAAGCTTATTTTAATAAATATACAATATATCATTCTTCTATAAAATCAAAAGAAGATAATTATTTTTTCTTAGTTAAAGATGACCAGGCCAAACATTTAACCGTGATTGGCAAACCTGAAGTGGTAAAAAAATTTGAAGGGCTTGTTTCAGAAGAGAAAAAAATTGAAGAAGATGGTCTGTTTGCCAAGGTGTGTTATTTAAATCATCACAATCTGTTCCTATTAAGAGAAACATTTACCTACCTTAATCCTTCTTTTTGTGGTCTTCGGGCTTCTTTTGGCACCGGAGACCGTTTAGGAATAGCTACTCCAGCTCATCTTCAGGCTTTTCAAGGTAAAGATGTTTTTCCGATTTTAGCTCAGCAGTCGGTTAGAGAGATGGCTCGAACTGAGAGAAATTGGCAGAAAGTTTTAGATGATGCAATATGGGGTTGTTTTGAAGCTGGATATGAAGGTCCTTTTGGGGCGGATGCCGACCATGTGAAAAAGGTCGAAGATTTAAAAGAAGCAACAGATTGCGGTTTTACAATGTTTACTTTAGACCCATCTGATTTTATTAGAAATGATATTGGAAGATTAAATAAACAAGAATTAGATCAACTTTATAATCAAATCCCTAATAGTAAAGAATTAGAAAAATTGTATCTAAATAGGAGTTATAAAATTGCTAATCAAGAATTAATTTTTGATGAAAAATCATTAAAAGAAATTACACTTACTTATTCTGAAGCTATAAATCATGTGGTGAAATGCTATGAATTTTTAAAGGATTATAAAAAGAGTAATTTTGATTTAGAAATATCTGTAGATGAAACTCCTACTGTAACCTCTCCTTTAGCCCATCTGTTTGTCGTGTTGGAATTCAAGAGGAGAGGAGTAAATTTCCAAAATTTGGCTCTTCATTTCTTAGGAGATTGGCAAAAAGGGATAGAATATAAAGGGGATGTGAAGCAGTTTGCCAAGGAATTTTCTTTACACGCAATTTTAGCTAAAACTATTGGTGGCTATAAGCTTTCCCTTCATACCGGGAGTGATAAGTTTTCTGTTTATCCTATTTTTTCCCGAGAGACAGGCGGCCTTTGTCATATTAAAACTGCTGGGACCAGCTGGTTAGAGGAAGCAAAAGTAATTGCTATAAAAGACCCGGCTCTTTATCGGGAAATTCATCGATTTGCTTTGGAGAATTTTGAAAAAGATAGAGCTTCTTATAATTTAACAACTGATCTTTCTCGTATTCCGAATATAGATAAACTTTCTGATGAGCAATTAGTTGACCTTTTTAATAAGCCAGATTCTCGTCAGCTTATCCATATAACTTATGGTTCTATTTTAAGGGCGAGAGATAACGAAGGAAAATATATCTTTAAAGATAGAATTTATAAAGTTTTATTTCAGTATGAGGAAGATCATTATCGGGAACTTTCTAACCATATTAGGAGGCATTTGGAGCTTTTAACTTGTATATAAATACAGTAACAAGTAATGTGTAATAAGTAATAAGTAAATACCGGGGCGGATAAATCCGCCCCCTACATCAAAAATAAGTTATATACTAATAGATGAGATTGCCACGCTTGCTTTGGGCAAGCTCGCAATGACAGAAATAGGGAAAATTTTAATAAACAGTTGAATTCAAGGAAGGAGATAGTAATGAAAGAAAATTTAGATATGTTCAGTCTTAAAGGCAAGACTGCGGTGATTACCGGAGGTGCCGGTGTTTTAGGTTCTGCTATTGCCAGAGGGTTGGGTAAAGCGGGAGCCAGGATAGCCTTATGTGATATTGTAAATACTGAAAAGGTTGCCCAAGAATTACAAGAAGAAGGAATAATAGTTAAAGGATATTATATCAATGTAATGGATATAGAAAAAATAAAGTCCTGCAGAGATGAAGTAATTAAAGATGTTGGTAAAGTAGATATCTTGCTTAATGCCGCCGGGGGGAACATGAAAGAAGCCACCACCTCAGAGGATTTAATATTTTTTGACTTACCGCTTTCTGCTTTGGAGAAAGTGGTAGGGCTTAATCTTTTTGGGGGGGCTTTACTCCCTTCACAGGTCTTTGGAAAAATTATGGTGGAGAATAAAGAAGGAGGCTCTATTATTAATATTTCCTCTATGAGTGCTTTTTGCCCACTTACCAAAGTACCCGGATATTCCGCCGCTAAGGCAGCGGTAAGCAATTTCACCCAGTGGTTAGCGGTACATTTTGCTCAAGAATATAATAAAAACCTGCGGGTTAATGCCCTCGCTCCGGGATTTTTTCTAACCAGTCAGAATCGGTTTTTACTTACCGATAAAGAGGGTAATTTAACTCCTCGGGGTAAAACCATAATCGCTCATACCCCTATGGATAAATTTGGTGACCCTGAGGATTTGATTGGGACCTGTGTCTGGCTGGCCTCTGATGCCTCAAAATTTGTAACCGGAATTATTGTTCCTGTAGATGGAGGGTTTAATGCTTTCTCAGGAGTATAATTAGTATCGCGTATTGCGTATCGCGCTTGGTAGAGACACGGCGTGCCGTGTCTTCTCTATTCATCACGGCAACGCCGTGACGCTACTGATAACTGAAAACTGATTATCTCTATCTAAAAACTATAAACTATGAACCTATTTTTCTACACTAATGACTAAATAAGGAGGAAATATAAATGAAAAAACAAAATATCGGATTGATTGGCTTAGGAGTAATGGGGCAAAATTTAATTTTAAATATGGAGGATAAGGGGTATTCCGTAGCTGTTTATAATAGAACCAGTGCCAAGACAGAAGATTTTGCCAGAGGGGCAGCCCGGGACAAAAATATATTTCCAACTTATTCTTTAGAGGAATTTGTAAATTCTTTAGAATCTCCCCGGAAGATAATTTTGTTGGTAAAGCAGGGAAAACCGATTGATGATTTTATCCTAAAACTCATTCCTTTATTGGATAAAGGTGACCTAATCATTGATGCTGGAAATTCTTATTTCAAAGATACGATAAAGCGCAATAAAGAGTTAAATGATTTAGGATTATTGTTTATCGGTACAGGCATTTCTGGAGGAGAAGAAGGAGC
>JAKLPU010000074.1:0-16880 GCA_022013755.1 Candidatus Atribacteria bacterium
AGACAAAAATTATGATGAAAAAAAGATTATTCAGTTGGCAGCCTCACTTGAAAAAAATTCTGAACACCCCATTGCCAAAGGAATTATAAGTAGAGCCGAAGAACTCAAAGTTAAGACCCTGCCGGTATCAGACTTTGAGGTAATAAAAGGACAAGGGGTAAAGGGGAAAGTAGAAGGGGAAAATATTGCCTTGGTTAGCCAGAGCTATGCGAGGGGAAAAAATTTTGAGATGCTAAAAGAGATGAAGGTTGATGAAACCGGAACATTGGTCTATGTTCTATTTAATAACCGAATAATCGGGGTTATCACTCTTGCTGATAATATTAGAGAGGAATCCCATGAAGCAATACAGCAGCTAAAAAAATTAGGCATAAAATGCTGGATGCTTACCGGTGATAACAAAGGAATCGCCGAAGAAGTCTCAAATAAGTTACATCTTGATGGTTATTTTGCAGAAGTACTGCCACATGAAAAGCTGGAAAAAATAAAAGAGCTGCAGAATAAAGGCGAATTTGTTGCTATGACCGGAGACGGGATTAATGATGCCCCCGCTCTTGCTCAGGCAGATGTAGGGATTGCTATCGGCTCAGGCACAGATGTTGCTGCCGAGACTGCTGATATTATCTTAGTAAATAGCAATCCTTTAGACGTTACTGCACTAATTTTATTTGGAAGAGCAACTTATAGTAAAATGATTCAAAATCTGTTTTGGGCAACAGGATATAATGTCATTGCCATTCCTCTTGCTGCCGGAGCATTGTACAATTATGGTATAATCATTTCTCCGGCTATAGGTGCTGCATTTATGTCTTTAAGCACTATAATTGTAGCTATAAATGCTCAATTTTTATCCATAAGAAAAGAGACTTCTATTACATAATGAACCTTGTCGGTGAAGAAATGGAGAATTTATCAATATGAATTGGAAACTTATAAAGCAAAATAAGGCATTTTTATCAATTACTATAATTCTTTTTTTTATTTTTGGATCAGTGCTATATTTTGGTGGGAATCAAATATATGAGGAAGATGCAAAACGGCAGCACGAGAACGAAGTTCATCAATTGCTTTCCGCCAAGGAGACAATCGAAATATTATTTTCTGACTTTGTACATGATTTGTTTTTTTTAAGAGATATTCCGAGCATTAAAGGTTATGTAGATAGTGATTTTGAATCCATTAAATACAGAGATGAAGTTAAAGAGATATTTTATGGCTTTGCAAAGAGTTATAAACAGTATTATCAAATCAGAATTATAGATTCTTCAGGATACGAAATAGTTGGGATAGACAATAAGCGAGATGGTACTACTGTGATTGTCCCTGATTCCGATTTACAAGATAAGAAGCACCAATACTATTTTCAAGAGGCCATAAAACTGGATAGTGACCAGAGGTATGCTTCTCCAATAGATTTGAATACTGAACAAGGAGAGGTAGAGATCCCTTACCTCCCGGTAATAAGGTTAGCCTCGTCCTTGTTTGACTCTCAGGGAGAAAAGAAGGGGATTTTGATTTTGAATTTATATTTCTCGAGAGTCCTTGAACTTCTACCTGAAAATATGTTCATTCAGACTGAAGAAGGGAATTTAATATCACTAAAGCCAGACAGATCTATTAACTTCAGTAAGTCAAACTATGATTTTGGTGATCATTCCGGCGGGTTGCATATCTCAGATGTAGAAACTATTCACTATTCTGTTGTGGAGTTCCTTCCTGGCAAGAGAATGATTGTGGCAATATATCACAGCCACCCTTTGTTGAAAATAGCATTACAGAAACTGATATTATCGTCTATCCTGCTTCTTGTCTTATTTCTTTGCCTAATACTGATTGTTGGCTACATAAGTATCTTGAGATTCAGAGAGTTGATAGGGGCACAAAAAGCTATTATATTTTCTCTTGCGGGACTTACCGAGGGGAGAGATCCGGAAACAGGACATCATTTAGAAAGAACAGGTAACTACTCAGTGGTATTGGCAAAACAGTTGCGTAAGGACAAAAAGTACCGAAAACTCATCACTAATGAATTTATTGAAGATCTTTATGATGCCGCTCCTTTGCATGATATAGGAAAAGTGGGAATACGAGATGCCATCTTATTGAAAGAATCAAAGCTAACTAATGAAGAATACGAAGAGATAAAGAAACACGTTCAGATAGGAAAACAGATACTTCAGAACACCATTGATAAGTTCAAACTTAAACAATTATTTTTTATTATGGGCAGAAACATTTGTGCCTATCATCATGAGAAATATAATGGTAAAGGATATCTGGAGGGTCTAAAAGGGCAGGAAATTCCTTTGGAAGCAAGAATTTTTGCCCTGTGTGATGCCTATGACGCAATTAGATCGAAAAGACCCTATAAAGATGAACTGTCACATGAAGAGGCAGTCAAGAGAATCAAGTCTGATAGCGGTGAACACTTTGACCCGGACATTGTGGATGCTTTTCTGAAATGTGAGAAGGAGTTCCTGAAAATAAGCGATGCTTATAAAGATTATAATATATAAAAAGGGTCCATCGGGGAGATAGCTGAAATTTTAAGTATTAATCGAGGTATGGTATCGAGGGTTAAATTGTGACAAAGAACCGTTCCCTGACAAATATAAATAATAGGAGGAATGTAAATGAATATTTATAAATATGCCATGAAGATGGAAAAAGACAGTGAAAATTATTATCGTGAACTTGCTAACAAAACAGGTGATGTAGGGCTCCAGAATATATTAAAAATGTTAGCAAATGACGAAGTTAAACATTATAATATTATTGAACAAATGGTTAAAGCCGATGTAAGTGCAGAATTAGCAGAAACAGATATATTAGAGAATGCTAAGAATATCTTTATTAAAATTAAAGGAAAAAATCTAGTATTTAACTTTGACTTACCACAGATAAATTTCTACCGCAAAGCCCAGGAAATTGAAGAAAAGAGTTATAAGTTTTATACGGAAATGGGTGATAAAGCTGAGATCGAATCACAAAGGAAAATATTTTTAAAGTTAGCAGGACAAGAAAAAAAGCATATGTTTCTACTGGAAAACTTAGTTGAATTTGTTTCCAGACCCGAGACATGGATTGAAAATGCAGAATTTAATCATTTGGATGATTATTAAGATATAAATTATTAGGTAATGTTGTATAAGCAGCCAACTAAATGATAAATTTTAGGAAAAAAGAAATATTAGAAGATAGTAGAGATTAAAATGACTAAAAAGTTAGAAGTATACAAAATGAGTGAAAATAAAAAAAGTTTTTCAATTACTGGAATGAGCTGTATTACCTGTGCAAATACAGTAGAAAATTCTTTAAAAAAAATCGAGGGAATAAAATTTGCATCCGTCAATCTGGCTACTAATAGTGCTTTTTTGATAAGCGAAAAAGATATCTCTTTAGAGAGGATAAGGAAAGCAGTAGAAGAAGTGGGCTATGGTATTTCTACCGAACCAGCAGAAGATTTAGAAAAGAAAAGATATAACCTTGCTCGAAAGAATCTTATCTTTTCCTGGATCATTACTTTTCCTCTATCGGTGTTAATGATCTTTAATATGATTGGTTATACTGTGCCTTATTTTATGTTGATAGAATTAATCTTTGGGGGGATAGTAATTTTTTATAGTGGTAGAGAGACTATTAAGGGAGCCTGGATAGCCCTTACCCATTTTCATACTAATATGGATACCCTTATTTTTATTGGCTCACTTGCCTGTTGGATAACTGCCCTATTAAGTTCATTAGGATTTTCCATCATCTCTTTCGGAACCATAGGTACCATGATTATTACTATTCACCTTACTGGTAGATTTATTGAATCACGTCTTCGAGACAAGGCAGCTAAAGAAATAAAGGCTCTTATTAAACTCCAGGCAAAAGAAGCTCGAGTAATATTTCCCGATGGAGAGTCTACCATACCTATAGAAGCAGTTAAAGTTGGTTTTTTAGTTTTAGTTAAACCTGGAGAAAGGATTCCTGTAGACGGAAAAGTAGAAGAAGGGATCTCTTCAGTAGATGAATCTATGATTAGCGGAGAATCTTTGCCAGTAAGTAAAAATAAAGGGAGCAAGGTAACCGGTGGATCTCTAAACCTTACCGGTAGTTTTAAAGTAAGAGTTGATAAAGTTGGTGAAGAATCTTTCCTCTCCCAGATGATAGATTTAATCAAAGAAGCCCAGGGGACCAAAATACCTATCCAGGCTTTAGCAGATAGAATTACCCTTTGGTTTATTCCCACAATTATTACTCTGGCACTGGTAAGTGGTATAATCTGGTATTTTCAATTTAAGGAATTTCAGGGATTTCTTTCCTATATGCGAGGATTATTTCCCTGGATATTAAATACGGATAGTTCGATTTCTTTTGCAGTATTTGCTTTTATTTCTACTATAGTTATTGCCTGTCCCTGTGCTTTGGGATTAGCTATCCCTATGGCTTTAGTCTCTGGAACCGGGCTGGCAGCTAAAAAAGGAATGATTATTAGAAATGCTGAAGCAATTCAAACTTCTAAAGATATTAAAATAGTCATGATGGATAAAACCGGTACTATCACTCAGGGTAATCCTCATATTATTAATCATTCTCTTTCTAAAGAAGAGATGAAAATTGTTGCGGGAATCGAAAGTAATTCCAATCATCCTTTAGCCAAGGCTATATCCTCTTTTCAAAAATCAGATGTAAAGCCAGAAAAAATTGAAGAGATAAGTGGAGAAGGGGTTAAGGCAGTGGTAAAAGGGGATGAATATTTTATTGGAAAACCTAAGTCCACTGAGAAATATTTAGATCTTCTTGAGGAAGGGAAGATTGTAGTAGAAGTTTGTAAAAATGGCATAAATATTGGGTCGATAGCTATTGAAGATCCCGTAAGGGAAGATTCAGATAAAGCAGTGTTGAAACTTAAAAACTTGGGTATAGACTCAATTATGCTGAGTGGTGATAATCTCAAGACTGCTCAGGCCATAGCTCGCCAAGTGGGGATAAAAAAAGTTTATGCGGGAGTTAAGCCTCAGGATAAACTGAATATTATCAGGGAATATCAACAAAAAGGTTCAAAGATATTGATGGTAGGAGATGGAATAAATGACGCAGCTTCCCTTAAAGGAGCAGATATCGGGGTAGCCATTGGAGAAGGTGCCGATTTAGCTATAGATAGTGCCGATATTGTGATAGTAAAAGGAGGAATATCTCGTATAGTAGATAGTATTGAAATCTCCCGAAAAACCTTTCGAATTATTAGGCAGAATTTATTCTGGGCATTTTTCTACAATGTCATTGTTATCCCTCTGGCTATGGTCGGATTATTACATCCGGCTATAGCCGAAGGAGCTATGGCTATTAGCTCTATCACGGTAATCTTAAATTCTTTAAGAATTAAATAAGGCAGGCAATGTCAAGGGGACCTTTGTCCCCTTGACAACTCTTGAGGAGGAATGTGATGAAGTATAACTTTGATGAGGTTATTGACCGCACTAATTATCATTCCGTAAAGTGGGATGAATTAGAAACTACTTTTGGAGCCAAAGATGCACTCCCTATGTGGGTTGCCGATATGGAGTTTAGGTCACCGAAACCGGTAGTTGAAGCTATAAAAAAAGCCGCCGAACACGGTATTTATGGCTATACCTCGAGACCGGATTCTTATTGCCAGGCAATAATTGACTGGATGGAGAGAAGACATCATTGGAAAGTAAAAAAAGATTGGCTGGCTTTTAGTCCGGGAGTCGTTCCTGCCTTAAGTTTTATTATCAGAGCATTTACTCAAGCCGGTGATAAGGTTATTGTTCAACCGCCGGTTTATTATCCCTTTTTTCGAGTAATAGAAAATAATGGCTGCCATGTAGTGAATAATCCCCTAAAACTTAGTAATAAAAAATATTTTATGGATTGGGAGGATTTAGAAAGAAAGGTTGATGACCCCAGAGTAAAGTTATTAATATTATGCAGTCCGCATAATCCGGTGGGGAGGGTATGGCAGAAAGAAGAGCTTATTATACTGGGAGAAATTTGTTTAAAACATAATATTATCGTTGTTTCTGATGAAATCCATGCTGATATTTTATTTGAAGGGCATAAACATACACCTTATGCTACAATTTCACCGGCGTTTGCTCATAATTCAATTACCTGCACTGCACCGAGCAAAACTTTTAATTTAGCAGGACTTCAGACTTCTACTATCATTATTCCTAATAAAAAATATTATAAAATCTATAAAAATATCTTAGATAGTTTAGCCCTTGATGAAAATAATGTTTTTGGACTGGTAGCTTTAGAAGCTGCCTATAGATACGGAGAAGAATGGCTTGAACAATTATTGCCTTACCTAAATGAAAATTTAGAATTTTTGGTGAAATATTTTAGAGAAAGAATTCCAAAAATAAAAGTTATAAAACCGGAAGGAACTTATTTAATCTGGCTGGATTGCCGGCAATTAGGATTAAATACCAAAGATTTAAATAATTTTATGATTAAAAAAGCCAGAGTAGCCCTTGATGATGGATATTGGTTCGGTACTGAAGGAAAGGGCTTTATGAGAATCAATATTGCCTGTCCCCGTTCTTTTCTTGAGGAAGGTTTAAAGAGAATAGAAAGAGCAGTTAATAGTATGTAGAAACCTACCAGGGGACAACCGTCCCCTGGTAGGTTTTAATTTGAGGTAGTAGAAGAAAATGTCTGATAAAGATAGAAAAGAAATAAAATCAAAATTGAAACTAAATGCATTAGGCCATTCCTATAATGATATGTATTTTTTTATTATACCTTTTCTCTTGCCTCTTTTTAGAGAAGAATTTAGCCTCAGCTATGTTCAATCAGGACTAATCTTAACTATTCACGTTGCTTTAAGGTCTATCTTTTCCTTAGTATTCGGATATTTTGGAGATAAATATGAGAAGAAAGTGATTATAGCCTGTGGCTTTGTCTGCTCTTCTATTTTTTTAGGAGGTTTAGTCTGGTTAAATAATATCCACACTATTGTTACTTTTTTGTTTTTATTAGCTATCGGTGTTTCAACTTTCCACCCCTTAGCAACTGCCATTGTGAGAGAAAATTCTAAAGCAAACCAGAGAGGACGTTATTTAAGTCTATTTTCAGCTGCGGGAACAGCAGGAATAATCGTTGCAAGTCTATTGTTTGGGTTTTTGGTTCAAATATGGGGATGGAAAATAACCTGCTTGCTGCTCTCTTTGCCCGGTTATTTTTTGGGTTACGCATATCTAAAATCAAAAAAGGATAAAAAAAATCTTAAAACAGAAGCAGAGAAGAAAACCAAGCCAGGGTATATAAATTTATTTTTTATTAGCATGGGTATTCGAAGCCTGGGATTATGGGCTATTCTTTCGTTTCTTCCTATTTACGCTACAGATTATCTCGGTTTAAAACCCGAGGTTTCTGCCTGGATTGTCAGTATAATTTTTATGGGGACGTTAATAGGCAGCCTCATTTCCAGTAGAATTATAGATAAAAACCATCCACTTATCTTGGTATTGTCAGCCACCATTATCACTACTTTCTTGGTCCTTGGTATCACTTTCATTGCCCAACCCTTATCCATTGTCTTACTTATTGGAACATTAGGTATTGTAGAAGGAATATTTTTTCCCTCTCAAAGTACCTGGCTAACTTTTATTTGTCCAGTTATCCATCAGAGTAAAATTTTTGGGATAAGTCTTTTTGTTGAGGGGTTTTCTGCCACAATTGCCCCTACTCTCTACGGATGGATTGCAGATCAAAGCAATTTAGTTTGGGCTTATCGCTTAGCCGCCATTCCTCTGTTTGTTAGTTTCATTCTATTCCTGATACTTCATTTTTTAGAGAGTAAACACGATAAAGCTTATAAAGTGAAACTCAACCTTTCGACATAGAGTATTCAGCACAATGTTTATTTAGCTATCATAAGGAAAATAATTCCTTGTGTAATTTTTTATCTGCCAGAGGAGCCTCTACTGATAGTAATATAAAATAGAGAACCTCCATCTCTATATAAAAGAAAAAAATCAGAAAAATTAAGCAAGAGGAGAATATTTCATGAATTCTAAAGAAAAGAAAATTGATGCAAAAAAGGTTAGAGAGGAAGTAAAAAAAACTTATGCCGAAGCAATATCCCAGAAAAACCTAAGTTGTTGTGGTAGTTTTGAAGAAACAGATTGTTGTGCTAAAGCAAAAGATATTGGCTATAGCGAAGAAGAACTTAATAATTTTCTTACTGATTCTAATATTACAACTTTTGGTTGTGGAAATCCATTAGCCTACAGTGAAGTCAGGGAAGGTGATGTTGTGCTTGATCTGGGACCGGGTGCCGGCCTTGATCTTTTGATTGCTGCCCGTAAGGTGGGACCCTCAGGGCAGGTCATCGGTGTGGATATGACCGAAGAGATGATTAGCAAAGCGGAGGAGAATATCAAGGCTGCAGGAGTCAAGAATGTTGAGGTGCGTAAAGGATTAATCGAGGATCTTCCTGTTAAATCATCTTCGGTTGACTGGGTAATCTCTAACTGTGTTATTAATCTTTCTCCGGAGAAAGAGAAGGTGTTTTTTGAGATTAGTCGTGTACTAAAACCAGGAGGCCGCATGGTAGTTTCAGATATGGTGGGTGAGAACATTCCAGAATGGTTGAGAGAAAATAAAAACTTATACAGTGCCTGTATTTCTGGAGTGATCAGCGAAAAGGAATATCTTTCTGGGTTGCGTAAAGCAGGACTTGAAAAAGTAAAAGTTTCTGAGCGCAAAACATACCAATGGGATGAGTTGGAGTCATTTATTAAATCAACCCCGGAAATAAGCAAGGATATCAGGCGGGTTGTTAGAGGAACAGATATTAAAGTGGCAAGCATTAAGATTTCTGCTTACAAGCCCGCTCTCTGAGGTTCTTAAAAATAAAAAAAGTCTTAATCTAAAAACTGGGTAATGTGTTCAAGATTAAGGCTTTTTAGCATTAGTATTAGTTGTTTGCGTCCTATCCTTTTGAATAGTTTGCCTTTATCAACTTTTTAGTAATTATTTATTCTCTTTTCAAATTTCTTTTCTCTCTGCTTATATTATTCCCCAAAAAAAACAATTTTAGACATGATTATTCCATATAAAAAAAATTTATAAAAAAGGAATTTTTTTACTCGGCAATCCATTTTTATAAAAATGTTTCTTTACAGGACAGAGAATTAATGTTATTATGAAATCGATATCAGAAAGCGCTTTCATAAACAGGAGAAATTATGAAAAAAGTGCTGGTATTAGGAAGTATCAATATAGATTTCGTCTCCTTTATCTCTCGCTACCCTCAACCCGGTGAAACTCTCATCAGCAATGATTTCGGTATCTTCCAAGGAGGTAAGGGCGCCAATCAGGCTATCGCCCTGGCTAAATTGGATGTTCCTACCTTGATGTTAGGCAAAGTAGGTAAAGATATTCTCAGTGATTTTGCCCTTTCCTCACTGCAAGAAAGCGGAGTAGATATTACCGGAATTTCTAAAAGACAGAAAAGTTCTACCGGTTCTGCCTCTATCTGGGTCAATGCCCAGGGTCAGAATTCTATCGTAATCTATCCCGGAGCTAATGGAGAAGTTGACGAAGATTTTATTGTCCAGCATGAGAAATTCTTTGATGATGCCTCCTGGCTTTTAACCCAATTTGAAGTCCCCTTAAAATCAATTCTGTTAGCCCTAAAATTTGCCAAAAAGTACGGTCTAAAGACAGTTATGGATCCTGCCCCGGTAAGAGAAGCAGGCAATAACGATATTTGGGGATTTAGGGGCAGCGATATCTTTCCCGAACAAATCTGAGATCGATTGGAAGAAATTGGAATGAAGAAAAAGAGTACTATTTATGATGTGGCAAAAATAGCAGGAGTTTCTCCTTCAACAATATCAAGAGTAATGAATACTCCCGAAATAGTGGCAGAAGACACTCGCCAGAAAGTTATGAATGCCGTAAAAGAATTGACTTATATTCCTAATATGATGGCAGCAAGCATGCCCAGGAGAAGGACAAACTATATAGGTTTAATAATACCGGATATAACCAATATATTTTTTTCTAATTTGGTAAGAGGGGTTCAGGATGTTTGTGAAAAACATGGATACAGCGTATTGGTGGTGAATTCAGATGATAGCCAGGAAAAGGAAGGTCGTTATTTAAAGCTTTTATATTCCCGGCGGGTAGATGGAGTAATTTTGACGGCAGCTGGTTATCGGGAGGAGGGGTTTTCTAAAGAAGAACTGTCCCTGCTTAAAAAGATGAACATAGTGCTTATTGATAGAGAAATAAATGGAATGACAACTCCCATCGTTAAGGTAAATAATTTCGGTGGGGCATATTCTGCAGTTAAATATTTACTAACAATGGGGCACAAGAAGATAATGTATTTAGCCGGAATAGAAGGGACCAAAACTAATCAGGAAAGAGAAAAAGGTTACCTTGTTGCCCTGAGAGAAGCCCATATAAATTGGAAAAAAGAATTGGCGGCTGATTTCCGTCTGGATACTGCTTATCAGAAAATAATACAATATTGGCCTCAGTTAAAGAATTCAGATAAACTACCTACGGCTATCTTTGCATCCAATGACCTGATGGCTATCGGGGCTTTAAAAGCTTTTGCCCAATTAAAGGTCCGGGTACCAGAAGATATATCCATAATCGGTTTTGATAACATATCTTTTTCTGATTGCACATATCCTCCTTTGACCACCATTGCTCAGCCTACTTACCTGATGGGTCAAAAGGCAGTTGAGACTTTGCTCAAAGTGATTGATAAGAAGAAAATAAAGAAATCTGTAGAGCTTGAAACTGAGCTTATTGAACGGGATTCAGTAAGCAGATGGGAGGTCTAAAGGTGAAAAAAAATGGAATTCTAAATCCTCAACTTAATAGGGTTATCTCTGAGATGGGACATCGCGACATGTTAATCATTGCTGATGCCGGTCTACCTATTCCTAAAGGAGTTGAGAGAATTGATTTGGCTTTAAAATGCGGAACACCTTCTTTTGCAGAAGTCTTACCGGCAGTTCTTTCCGAATTAAAAGTCGAAGAGGCCTATGTAGCTAAGGAAATTAAAGAGAAAAATCCTCAAATCCTAAATTTGATTTCATCATTGCTAGGGGAAGTTAATTATATTACTCATGAAGAGCTAAAAGAATTGTCTAAACAGGCCAGAGCGATTGTCAGGACGGGAGAATGTAGTCCTTATGCCAATATTATTCTAATCTCAGGAGTGATATTTTGAACGATTTAGCCATAGAATTTATTAATATTTCTAAAAAATTTCCCGGAGTACAGGCCTTAAAAGAAGTCAGTATCCAAATTCAAAAAGCTGATGTTCACGCAATTGTAGGAGAAAACGGAGCTGGCAAATCAACTTTGATGAAAATAGCTGTAGGGGAATTGCTTCGTGATACCGGGATTATTAAAGTATTTGGTCAGGAAGCTCAAATTAATTCTCCTTCTGACGGTTATCGCTATGGAATTAGTTTAATCCATCAGGAATTTAGTTTAGTCCCTACTTTGGATGTAGCCCAAAATATCTTTTTAGGTCGGGAGTTAACCAGAGGACATTTACCCTTTATGGATAGTAAGTTAATGTATAAACAGACCGAGGAAATTTTGGATTCTCTAAAGATGTTTCATTTAGATTCCCACTTAAAGATAGGAGACTTAACTGTTGCCCAGAAGCAAGTGGTAGAGATTGCTAAAGCCTTATCTTTAAATTCTAAAATAATTATTATGGATGAACCTACTGCTGCCTTAACTTTAGAAGAAACCAGCCGTCTATTTGAAGTAGTTCGGGGGTTAAAAGTCAAGGGGGTTACCACGCTTTTTATCTCTCATCGCTTAGAAGAGATATTCGAGATAGCCGATAAAGTAAGTATCCTGCGGGATGGAGAATTAATCTTAACTAAACCGGTAGCCCAGATTGACCGTGATCAGGTGATTAATAATATGGTCGGTCGTTCTTTAGAGTTTATCTTTCCCCCTAAGGCTAAACAGAAAGAAGAAAGTAAGGTAATTTTTGAAGTAAAAAAAATCAACAAAGAAAGACAATTTTCAGATGTCTCCTTTCAACTTAAAGAAGGAGAAATTCTTGGTCTGGCTGGTCTGGTAGGTTCTGGTCTTTCAGAGGTAGCTTTAGCTATCTTCGGTCTAAACCGTTTAGATACAGGAGAGATATATATAAAAGGAAAAAAAATAGATATAAATTCCCCTTTTGAAGCCATTAAACACGGTCTGGCTTTACTACCAGAAGACCGAAGGGAATTGGGATTAATCATTGTTAGAAGCGTATTAGAAAATCTTACTCTTCCTGCACTTTACCGGGATATTGCCAGGAAATATTTTATTGACCTGAAGAGAGAATCGTTGCTGGCCAAAGAAGCACAGGAGGAATTGTCCATTCGTTTTGCTTCCTTTTCCCAGAAAGTAGAGTCATTAAGCGGAGGCAATCAACAGAAGGTGGTGGTTGGCAAATGGCTGCTCACCAGGCCTAAGATTTTGATTATGAATGAACCTACCAGAGGGATAGATATCGGAGCTAAATTAGAAATTTATAAAATTGTTAATACTCTGGCTCAAAGAGGGATAGGAATAATCTTTATCTCTTCCGAGTTTACCGAAATATTAGGAATTGCTCATCGAGTTTTAGTAATGAGCGAAGGAAGAATTACTACAGAATTAGATCCGGAGAATTCAACAGAAGAAGATATTTTAAAATTTGCTACCAGAAAAAAGGTGTCTTAATATGAAAAATTTACAGTTTAAAGAGATGATTCGACGATATGGTATATTAATCGGTTTTATCGGATTAATTATTGCCTTTTCTATTTTATCCGAGCGATTTTTCACTATATCTAATATGCTTATTGTAATGAGGCAAACTTCTATTGTCGCTTTCCTGGCTGTGGGTATGTCCTTTGTAATTCTTGGAGCTGGCATAGATCTCTCCGTAGGTTCTGTTTTAGCTTTCTCCGGGGCAGTAGGAGCGGGAGCAATACAAAATGGAGGAGTGTTTTTAGGTGTTCTTGCTGGCCTGGCTCTGGGAACTGCCTTAGGAGTTTTTAATGGTATAGTAATTACTAAATTAAAAATACCTGCCTTTATCGCAACTCTGGCCATGATGGCTATAGCTCGTGGAGGAACCCTGGTTTACACCGATGGACGTCCGATTACTGGTTTGCCTTCTTCTTTTGCTTTTTTAGGGAGAGGATACATAGGGAATGTTCCCTTCCCTATCATATTAATGTTAATTATATTTATATTAGCATATATTTTTTTAAAATTAACCCGTTTCGGTCGTTATGTCTACGCCACCGGAGGTAACATTAATGCTGCTCGAGCATCAGGAATAAAAGTAGATAATGTTATTATTTCTACCTTTGCAATTAGCGGTTTTCTTTCCGGATTAACTGGCATGGTTCTGGCTTCCCGGCTTAATTCCGCCCAGCCAACAGCTGGTATGGGTTATGAGTTAGATGCTATTGCAGCTGTGGTCTTGGGCGGAACCAGTCTTTTTGGTGGAGAAGGAGAGCTGTGGGGCACTCTGGTTGGAGCTTTTATTATGGGTATCCTGAACAATGGATTAAATATGCTTAATGTTTCGTCCTTTTACCAGCAGGTGGTAAAAGGTATAGTCATCCTAATAGCTGTAACAGTAGCTCAAAGCGGTAAGAAATGAGAAATTACCGAAAAAAAGGGGGTGAAAGAATAGAAAAAAAGATCTTTGTTAATTAATATTACTGTATCTTAAAAAAATAAGGAGGTTTTTCAAATGAAAAAATTATTACTTGCACTTTGTTTGGTAGCAATTTTAGGGGTTTCTGCTTTTGCGAGCAGCATGACCATCGGATTATCAGTTTCTACTCTGAATAATCCTTTCTTTGTAATCTTAAGGGACGGTGCTATAGAGCAGGCAAAAATTCTTGGTGTGGAATTGGTAGTAATGGATGCTCAGAATGATCCGGCCAAACAGGTATCTGATATTGAAGACTTAATTCAGAAAAAAGTTGATGTTATTCTCTTAAATCCTACTGATGCCGATGCTTTGGTTCCAGCAGTTGAACAGGCTAATAAAGCCGGTATTCCTCTCTTAACCATTGACCGTAGTGTCAGCGGTGGAGATGTTGCTCTGCATATTGCTTCCGATAATGTTAAAGGCGGAGGGATGGCTGCAGCCTATCTGGTAGAGCAATTAGGAGAAAAGGGTATCGTAGTAGAATTAGAAGGAATTACCGGTGCATCTGCTGCTCGGGAAAGAGGTCAAGGTTTTGATACTTATATTGCCAAATTCTCTGGTATCAAACTGGCTGCAAAACAGACTGCTGACTTTGATAGAGCTAAGGGAATGAGCGTTATGGAAAATATACTACAGGCTCAACCAAAAATCGATGCAGTATTTGCTCAGAATGACGAAATGGCTCTGGGTGCTATTCAAGCTATAAAAGCAGCTAAAAGGCAGAATGAAATGTTTGTAGTAGGGTTTGATGCTGTACCTGATGCTCTTGATGCTATCAAAGCAGGAGATATGAAAGCAACTATTGCTCAGCAACCCTGGATGATGGGAGTTCTGGGAGTAATGAATGGTTATTTAGTAGTAAATGGTGTAGAATTAGGTGTAGAATTTATCCCTGTTCCCTTAAAAGTCATTACCGAATAAAGTAAATCAGTGAATCAGGGGACGGTTCTCTAATTCAAAAATGAATTGTTTGAGCCGTCCCCAAAAAAAATCAAAAGACTTTCTTTAATTAAATTTAATTCAATTAGAGTTAAATTTGCTGCTTAGGTAAAATATGTTGTATTAAAATTTTAGTTTTTGGGAGATAATCACACTATTATAATTATATTATTTATGAAATTATTATAAAGGGAGCTATAGAAATGTCTGCTTGCCAAAAAATAATTATTGATACAGATTGTGGAATAGATGATGCTGTAGCTATAATGATAGCTGTTGCTTGTAAAGAGATAGAAATTTTAGGAATTACCACCGTATCCGGGAATACCGATATTGAAAATGTTAATAAAAACGTATTAAGGCTGCTTCTCTTTTTAGGGAAAGATAATATTCCTGTATATAAAGGGGCCTCTCTCCCCCTGATTCAAAAACCAGTTCGGTGTAAGGAAGTGCATGGTGAAAATGGGTTTGGAAATATTGAACTTCCCCGGACCTCCCAGAAAACTGAGAAGCTATCTGCCCCTCAGGGCCTTTATGAGCTTTTAAAGAAGAACCCCGGCCTAACCATCATAACCTTAGGTCCTCTTACCAATATCGCTATTTTAATCAATCTCTTTCCTGAGGCTAAAGATTATATTGGTCAGATAATTTCGATGGGTGGGGCGATCGATAAGGGAAACGTTACTCGATTTGCCGAATTTAATTTCTTTGCTGATCCCGAGGCGATACAGTTGGTTATAGAGAGCAATATTCCACTGACCATAATTCCCTGGGATCCGATTTTTCAAGTGGTTTTTTCAGAAGAAGAATTGAAAAATTTAGTTCCGAAGAATAATAGAATCGGAAGATTGTTTTTAGATTTGCAGAAATTTCCTTTAGCTTATGCAGAAAAATTTTTTGGAATAAGGGTAACCAGTTTCCCCGATCCTATAACTATGGCTTATATTATCGATAAAGAGATTGCCGAATCTGAAATTACAGGAAATATGAAGATAGAACTGAATCAAAATACTTTAAGAGGGGCAAGTGTGTGGGTAGAAGGTGAAAGGCTTAAAATAATTACAAAGATAAATAAAAGTAGGTTTATAAATATTTTATCTAAAATTTTTGAGATTAAATAGAATACCGATAATTATTTTCAAGACTTTTTATTATAGGGGAGGTGATAGATGTATAGATACCTTCTGGTTAGTAGATGTAAAAAACAAGTTAATATTTTAGTAAAAGAAAGGAGATTTTAAAAATGAAAAAGAATATTTTATGGCTAGCGATATTAGTATTAGTCTTAAGTGTAAGTCTTTCCTCAGTTGTCTTTGCAGCAGAGAAAAGTCTTAAAATAATTCATTATGTTAATGGAACTCTCGGAGACAAATCCTTCTTTGATTCGGCCCACCGAGGGTTAGAAATGGTGATAAAAGAATTTGGGGTTAGTGGTAGGACTATTGAGGGTGGATATGACCCGGCAGCCTGGGAACCAGATATTCAGCAATTATCTGAGGGTGATTGGGATATCATCATTGTAGGCACCTGGCAGCTGGTGGAGATTACAGAAAAAATTGCTTCCCAACATCCTGAAAAGAAATTCATAATCTATGATACTGCCGTAGATTACTCCAAAGGAAATCTTGAAAATGTATATTCAATTTTGTACAAACAGAATGAAGGTTCATTCCTGGTTGGTGCTTTAGCCGCCCTTGTAACTTCATCGAATCTCCCCCTGGCCAATCCCGAAAAGACTATCGGTTTTTTAGGGGGGATGGATATCCCGGTTATTAATGATTTTAAAGTGGGATATATTCAAGGTGCTCACTATATCGACCCTAAGGTAAAGGTACTTGTTTCTTATGCAGGGTCTTTTAGTGACCCGGCTAAAGGCAAAGAACTGGTGTTGGCTCAATATGACCAGGGAGCTGATATATCCTTTAATGTAGCGGGAGAATCTGGTTTAGGATTGCTCGATGCAGCTAAGGAGAAGAAGAGATATGCTATAGGTGTAGATTCAGACCAGTTTTTACTTTTCAAAGATTCTGATCCGGAGAAGGCTTCCTATATTATAACTTCAATGATGAAAAATGTTGATAATTCAATCTATAGAGCGATAGATCTTTATCTTAAAGGGGAGTTGAGATTCGGTGTAGCTGAAGGTTTAGGTATTAAAGAAGGTGGAGTAGGGGTAGCAGATAATGAAAACTTTAAGAAGTTAACCCCTGAAGATTTCAGAAAGAAG
>JAKLPU010000075.1:0-16457 GCA_022013755.1 Candidatus Atribacteria bacterium
AAAGTACACCGGATAGCCATCGCCAGATATTAATGGATATGTTATATCGTTATGCCGGTTTAAATAATCGAGAAATTGGAGAACTTGTAGCTTTGGATTATAGTACGGTTAGTGTGGGAAGAAGAAGGTTAAGGGGAAAATTATTGAATGATAGTGCATTAAGGGATTTAGTTAGAAGAATTGAAGAAGGCTGTCAAGAATAAAGATTTGACCCCATTAATCACTATAAAAAAGTAGTGAAGTTCCTGACCTTTACCAAACTATTTGTGATATAATAACTTTGATTAATTCCTCCTTTCTAAAATTTAATTAGGGTATGGTGCCCCAATTAAAGGGGAGTCACTCAATTATGGGATTAACACATAAATAGATTTTGTAAAAACAGCACAATATAATATAAGGATGTAAATAATGTCAAATAGAAAGCCAATAGTCTTAATATCAAGTTATTATCCGAGGTTATGTGGTATTGCTACATTTTGTGAAGAAGCCAGAGAATTTATACAGAAAGAAAATCCAGAAAGAGATGTTCTGGTAATAAGCCATACAGATGGGACTGGTGAAGGGGTTTTCCCTATAATAGATACTTCGCATCGTTTTTGGTGGAAATCGGTAGCAAAAAAAATTAAAAAACTGTCACCTTATGTAGTGCATATACAACATGAATATGGCCTATATGAGCATATAGACAAAAGAGGTATTGGGGATAGGAACCAAGGATTTATAGAATTTTTAGGCTCTATTAATGAATTCCCTATTGTGGTAGAGCCACATACAGTGCACGGTAGGTTAAAGGAATTTGAAGAAAATTTTATTTATCAACTATGTGAAGACGCTGATGTAGTTTTATTTAAGAGTGATTATCTAAAGTGGAGACTAAACTGGACTTTTAGTCAAAGAGGATGGAAGATGCCCAAGAATATTATGATTGTCCCTCATGGAGCAAGGGCAGATAAAAATTGGAGTGAAAACGATATTCTACAATTAAAAGATGAGCTTGGTTTAAATAAAATTCCCTATCTAAGTAACAATTTAGTAGGATTAGTGGGTTGGATACAATCCAATAAAAGATGGGATATATTAACCTCTATATGGGGAGAAGCCCTTGAAAAAATAAAAATCAGAACTGGTGAGGACTGGGATTTACTTGCTGCAGGTACTATGAGAGATAAAGCCCATCTGGTAGATTATAATAATTATAAAAAAAGCTTAGAAATTTTGGAAAAGGAAGGTATTGCACATTATTATGAATTTATTCCAAGAGGAGAAATTTACTATAAAGTAATGGCAGTTTGTAATTTTATCGTATTGCCAACAGTGGATGAAACACAGTCAGGAACACTTGCAAGAATTATTGCTTTAAATAAACCTTATATAACTACAGCTCCCTTGGAAGGATTGACAGCCCAAACCCTGGAGAGCGAAGGCGGATTATTGTTTACAAATAAACAAATGCTAAAAGAAAAAGTGATTAGGTTGGCATGTGATAAAGATTTGAGAAAAGAGCTCTCCGAGAATCTTAAAAAATATTTAAAAGAAGTTGTATCATGGGAAATAGTTGCTAAAAAATATAAAAAAGCATATAGACTTGCAAGACTTCAAAAAATAGCAGGGAAAGAAATAGATTTACCATCGGATTTTTAGTTTTATGAGGTTTACAATATTCTTAAAAAAAGCTTGGCTTTCTAAAAAAAATCTCCAGGAGGTATTATTTTGGACAAGCTCAAGAAAATTTTAAGAGAAAAAAATAAGTGTATTAATAGTATATTTATATCCTCATATATCCCAAGAAAATGTGGAATTGCTACCTACACAAAAGATTTAACTCGAGCTATTAACCTTATAAATCCCTACTCTAAATCTGAAATTGTGGCATTAGTTAAACCGGAAGATAAAATTGATTATCCTCCAGAGGTTAAATTAAAAATTAACCAATACAAAGTTGATTCCTATGTTAAAGCTGCTGATCATATTAATAAATCTAAAACAGATATAGTTGTTCTAGAACATGAATTCGGATTATATGGCGGTGACTTTGGAGAATATATTATTAAATTGATAGAATTGATAAAAAAACCTCTAATTGTAACCACTCATACAATTCCTGACAATACTAGCGAAGGATACGGCTTGGTTTTAAAAGATGTGCTCAAATTTGCAGAAAAAGTAATAGCCATGATGCCCGAAAGTTTGCAGAAGCTTATAAAAAATTATAATTGTCCAAAAGAAAAAATAGAAATTATCCCCCATGGTGTTCCTGATGTACCTCTGGAAGCTACTGCTGAATATAAAAAGATAAAAGGACTTGAGGATAGAATAATCCTGGGGAATATAAATCTTCTATCGGCGAGCAAAGGACTTGAATATACGATAGAAGCTTTAAAAAAAATAAAGGAGCAATTCAATAATGTTTTATATTTAATAATTGGTCAGACACATCCAGTTGTATTAAAAGCAGAAGGAGAAAAATATAGAAAATTTTTAAAAGAAAAAATAAAGCAGCATGATTTACAAGGAAATGTTAAATTTATCAATAAATATTTGTCTTTAAAAGAACTGGTAGTATGGTTAAAAATTATCGATGTGTATATAACTCCATATTTAGACCCACAGCAATCCGCTTCTGGTGCTTTAGCCTATGCAATTGGAGCAGGGAAAATATGTATTTCAACTCCATACTTGTATGCAAAAGAAGTTTTGGCAGAGGGAAGAGGCATCATTGTACCTTTCCGAAATTCCCAGGCCATTGCAGATGCCGTAATAGATATTTGCGAAAACCCTCAAAAGAAATTGAGAATTGAAAATAAAACATACAAATTCGGAAGACTAATGACCTGGTATAATGTAGCTCTGCAACACCTGGAATTGTTTGATGAAGTTTCAGGCAAATATGAAAATATAAAGTCTTATTGAAGAAATTTAAAGAAACTTTTATCAAGAAATATTTAAAAACCATTTTTTAAAATAAATAAAGGGTAATTCTTATGGATCCGCTTAAAAAAATAAGATCAATGACTTCAAGTATTGGAATTTATCAGCATGGGAAACTAAGTAAACCTGATCCTAAATTTGGATATGCCCTGGAAGATCAAGCACGAGCTCTCATTGTTGCTGATGAATTTAAAGATAAAAACTTAAAGGATATTTATTTAAATTTCGTTTTAAAAGCACAAAGAGAAGATGGCTTACTATATCATTTTTATTACGAAAATAATGGTAAGGGTTTATTTAAAAATGAAGAATATGATTCAAAATCTAATATAAAAGAAGCTTATGGATTAACATTATGGTCTCTTTTGGTGACAAAGAGTAATCAAAATGATTATATTAAAAAAATTATTAAAAATTTAATTGAAGATGCCCATAATTGGACTTCAATAAGAGCAATATCAGCAGCTTTATTGGGTTTACTAAATCTTGATTACCAGCACGGCTTGGAAAATGAATTAAAAGCAAAGCTACATAATTTTTATTTTGAGACATATTCTGATGATTGGATGTGGTTTGAAAATTATTTGGTATATGCAAATGCTCTTATCCCCTGGTCCCTTTGGGAAATTTATTTAAAAAGAAAATGTAAAATCAGTTTTGAAATTGCCAAAAAGACAACAGACTTCTTAATAAGAAATTGTCAGGAAAATGATATTCCTTCGCCCATCGGAAATAGAGGCTGGTATCTTAAAGGTAATAATAAAGCCTTATTTGACCAACAACCGATTGATTCAAGCTATATGATTTGTTGTCTTGAAAAAGCTTATTATGCAACAGAAGATAATTTCTATTTAAATTGGGCTAAAAAATGGTATAAATGGTTTTTTGGAAATAATATAAATAATATTCCTCTTATAGATGAAAACTTCGCATGTTATGATGCATTAAATCCAGAAGGTGTAAATTTAAATCAGGGGGCTGAATCAAATATATGCTTTTTGATGGCATTTCTTGCTGCTAAAAGATTAGAAATTATTAAATGATTTGAAAATCGAGGAGTAAATTTACATCTATTAGTTCATACGATTAGAACTTTTAAACACAACTATTTTATCTATAATATACTCACAGAAAAAGGGAATTCTTATACAATGAACATATTTAGATCAGAGAAAAATCCAATTATAACGCCAGAGGACATAAAACCATCAAGACCTGATTTCAAGGTAGTTTGTGTTTTTAATTGTGGTGTTACCAGGTTCAATGAAGAAATATTGCTTCTTATGAGAGTTGCTGAAATGCCAATTAATAATAACCCGAAAAAAGAACTTGTACCTATATTAGATTTGAAAACAGATAAAGTTATTGTAAAGGAATTTAATAAGACTGATCCTTCAATAGATTTCTCGGACCCCAGAGTTGTAAGGACGCCTGCTAATCAATACCTTACATCTATTTCCCATTTAAGGATTGCTAAGAGCAGAAACGGTATTGACTTTAAGATAGATGAAAAGCCTGCCATATTTCCTGAAAACAAATATGAGAGATTTGGCATAGAAGATCCAAGGATAACCCAGATTGATGGAAGATATTATATAAATTATAGTGCAATATCCAATATAACCGGGGTTACTACCTGTCTAACATCCACGACTGATTTTGTTACATTTACCAGACACGGTGTAATCTTTATGCCTGATAATAAGGACGTTGCAATTTTCCCTGAAAAGATAAAAGGTAGATATTATGCCTTGAATCGTCCTGTATCTGCCGAATATAGGGTAAGAGACATGTGGATATCCGAATCACCCGATCTTGTTTACTGGGGTAACCATCTGAAGTTAATGAGCGCAAGAGAAAAATACTGGGATGACGGAGGGATAGGCTGCGGTGGTGTTCCATTCAAGATAGAAGAAGGGTGGATGGAAATATACCACGGATCGTCAAAGATTAACAGGTACTGTCTTGGGGCGGTACTATTGGATGCTGCTAAACCCTGGAAAGTTATAGCGAGAAGCGAAAAACCAATAATTGAGCCTGAAATGGATTATGAATTAAATGGTTTTTTTGGTAATGTGATTTTTAATTGTGGGAATTTATATGAAGAAGGTAAGGTAAAAATATACTATGGCGCGGCTGACACTTGTATTGCATACGCGGAGGTCAAATTAAAAGATATACTTGATCAGTTAAAATAGTGTAATAGGAACAATGAACAATGCCATACTCAGGTCTGAAGAGGCCATGCAGTTGATTATTGAAGGACTCACCGACTCAGACGGATCTACCGAGCACAATTAGCTTCTTTCCCAGTAACGTGCGGAATCAGTTAAGCCATATCTAGTTTCCGCAGGTATTTCTTCCTCTCGACTTTTTACGAAAGGCTATGGTGAATCCATGCCAGTAGTGCCTAACACAACTGCTACCGGGAAAGCCCAGAATCGGCGTGTAGAATTGATGGTTAAAAAGTAAAAAATGCCGTTTTTAATTGAATAATTATCCAAAAAAGAAAAAGAGGGGAACAGGAAAACTGATTTTTTAGTAAGTAAGGGAGATAAATATATATATAGAATTAGAGGATTATCAGTTTTTTTAGGGAAAAATAGTAAGACTTTAAAACGCTGAAAATATAAGGGTTTCTGCGTTTTTTATAATATGGGATGGTGTTAGTGCTTCTAAAATAGGGAGAAAATAAGGCAAAAAAAGGTGAAAAGTTGTGTTTTAAGGAGGCTGAAAGCCCTGTAAAATAAGGGTTTTATCGAAATATTGTCATAGCAGCGTTTTTTAAGGTGGGTTAAGGTGATTGGTCATATTTTTTAAAATAGGCGCTTAAAATGGCTTATTTTAGATGTAGGTGAAAAGCCTTATTTTATAAGAGGTTGAGTGAGGTTTTGGAGTTTAAAATTCAAAGAAGGGTTTTGCTAATCTCTTGCAAATTAACTATTTCATTTTAAAAGATACTTTAAAAGTTTATGCAAACTATATAAAAAATATTTAATAAAAAGTGTATTATTCATACTATTATACAAAGGAAATGTTATATATGATGACGTATATTTATAATAGTAAATAATTTAAAACAGATCAATTCCCATTTGAGGTACAAAAAACGATGAAAATAGTTGTTGCTCCAGATTCATTTAAAGGTAGTTTAACTGCCATAGAAGTATCAGATGCAATAGAGCAAGGAATAAGAGAGGTCTTCCCGGGAGCTGAAATTGTAAAAATCCCCATGGCTGATGGTGGGGAAGGGACGGTTCAGTGTTTGATTAATGCTGTCGGAGGGGAAATTTTAAGAGAGAAAGTTACAGATCCCTTGGGAGGGGAAGTTTTAGCCCATTACGGTATTTTGGGAGACAAGAAAACGGCAGTTATTGAAATGGCTGAAGCTTCTGGATTAACTTTAGTCCCAGAGAATAAAAGAAATCCATTAATAACTACTACCTATGGAACTGGTCAGTTAATTAAGGCAGCATTAAATCAGGGGTGTAGAAAGATGATTATCGGTATCGGAGGAAGTGCCACCAATGATGGAGGGGCAGGTATGGTTCAGGCTTTAGATGTTCGCTTGTTAGATAAACAAGATAAAGAGATTGGTTTTGGAGGCGCTGAATTGATGAACATACATCATATCGATATCAGTCAAATGGATCAACGAATTTCCAAATTGGAAATTTTAGTAGCATCTGATGTAAAAAATCCTCTCTGTGGTCATTCTGGGGCTACCAGGATCTATGGTCCACAAAAAGGTGCAACTGAGGAAATGATGGTTATTTTGGAGGAAGCATTAGCCCGTTTTGCCCACATAATAAATAAAGCGTTACACAAAGATGTCAAAGATATTCCAGGTGCCGGAGCTGCAGGAGGTTTGGGGGCAGGTCTTATGGCTTTCCTAGATGCTAAATTAAAACCCGGAATTGAGATAATCATTGAAGCGGTAAAATTAGAAGAAGCCATGAAAGATGCTGATTTGGTCATTACCGGTGAAGGAAAAATTGATATTCAAACTATCTATGGCAAAGTACCTGTAGGGGTTGCAAAAATTGCTAAAAAATATCATGTTCCGGTGATGGCAATTGGCGCAATTATTGATCAAGATGCAGAAATTGTACATAAATACGGTATTGATTTCTTGGTAAAAGTGAGTGATCCTCCTATGAGTTTAACCGAACATAAAAGCAAAAAAGTTTGGCTGATCAAGAAGAGTATAGTACAATTTTTAGAGAGAAAGAAAGAAGCTTTTAATTGAGTCTTGATAAAGCAATTCAGAGTATCCAATTTGGCTGGAACTCCCTATCTGTTAAGGTAGGGATGAGAGAAAGTTCCCGGTAAGTCGAGACAAACAATAGTCTGGCAAAGCGACTCCCACGCCTGCAAAGGCGCGGGAGTCTAAGGGTAATTATGGCCCGGGTTTTAGAATAAAATTACACTCAAAGACCTGACTAATGTTCTGGGAACCAGCCGGGAACTGCATACCGCAATGCCTCTTTGCGCCCAGGTAATGGAAATGATGCAGACCCTTATAGCGGATGGTTATTCAGAGATTGATCACGGTGGACTGGCTTTGTTTTATGAGAAATTAAATAGTATAGTTGAAAAAATGAAAAAAGTGATCGTAGAATTTAATAAATAAAAAATTGAAATTAAATTTCTAAAAGAAGCTAAAATTTTATCCATGACTGCTCCCAAACCATTTTTCTCGTGCTTTTCAAATTCCAGAAGTATCTGAGACTAAAAAGAAACCATAATTTAAAAAAATTGAAATTTATATAACGTTATGTTATTATATAAATGTCAACGATGGCATTATGATAAGCAATGAGAAATTACACGATTTTATTTATTTTACAAAGAAAGCGATTAAGTAAAAATTACAACTATATAAAGATTATAGAAAGAAATTGATTGGAGAAATTTTTCATATAAAAAAAGCTTAGAAGAAAGATTAATAATTATATGACAACTTTTAGGAGGCGATTTCGATTAAAGAATATACGATTAAAGATATTGCAAAAATTGCCGGTGTTTCCCCGCGGACGATTTCCAGGGTAGTAAATGAAGAAGAAAAAGTAAAGAAAGAAACAAGAGATAAAATATTAAAAATCATTAAAACAACTGGGTATCAGGTTAATCTTATTGCTAGGTCACTCAGAAAAAAAAGAACCGGGATTTTGATGGTCTTTGTAGAAAAAAACACGGCGAATTATATGGGGAATTTTCATAATATTTTTATCCAGTATTTAGATAGTGAAGCTAATAGATTAGGGCATAAATTAATAGTTTCAAAGTCTTCAGCTTATAAAGTTGAAGAAAATAAATATGATGGTTTCTATTTGCTGAAAAATGGCTTTGCAGACGGCGCAATAATTTTTGACACTCGGGAATTTGATCGCCGGATTGACTATCTAATTAAAAGGAATATCCCTTTTGTTATTATAGGTAGAGATAATGTCTATGAATCTACTTCTTTTGTTAACCTTGATAATGTTAAAGCAGGTTATTTAGGGGCTGAGCACCTTATTAAAAGAGGAAATAGGTCTATCAGATTTTTTCTAGGAGATGAAAATTTTACTGTAAATCAGGATAGGACAAAGGGATTTATTCAAGCCTGCAATGATTATCATATCAAGGCTGAATTAATACATATTGATTATGGGATTAGGAGCCCTAAGATGGCTTATGAAAAAATGAAGGAAATTTTAGAAGAAGAAGTTCCTAGCGCTGTTTTTATCTCTGGTGACCAGAGAGCAATAGGTGTTTATCATGCTATTCAGGAAAAGGAGTTAAAGATACCCCAAGATATTGCGGTGCTCGGAATTGATAATATTCCATTGTCGGAATACTATTATCCAGCCCTAACAACTATTAGTCAGCCTGTAAGAAAGATGGCTAAAGGAGCAATAAAAATTTTAGATCAACAGTTAAAAGATCCTAAGAACTATAAAAATCAAAGAAATATTTTTCAACCAAAATTAGTTATCAGAAACTCTACTTAGAGCAATAAAATTTTATTAAACGAATATTGTATTATTAATGGTTATAAACGTAAACAACCCACTTTACGCACCAAGAAGGGCTGCTAAAATATATGGATCTTAGAAAGGAGGGATGAGATAGAGAAAAATAATTGTTTTTTTTAGAAAGAATATTAAAATATTTAAAGGAGAAAAAAAATGAGAAAAAGTATTGTATTATTTTTAATTCTGGTTATGATTTTTAGCATAAGCGTCTTTGCTTTTGCACAAAAAACTGTTGTGGAATTCTGGACTACAGACAATGAAAAATCCAGAGTTGATGTACAAGAAGCAATAGCAGCAGATTTTATGAAGCTCCATCCGGAAATTGAAGTAAAGGTAATTGCAGTTGATGAAATAGACATCCCTAAAAAACTTGCAACTGCCAAAGCAGCTGGAAGATTACCCGATGTCTGTCGTTTCGGATTAGAATATGTAGCTGGTTTTGCCTTAGATGGATTATTAGACGCTAAAGCTGCTACTATGGCTATTGCCGATATGGGTTATGCTAGTTTTTACAAAGGTGCTTTAGATCTTGTTCGTTCCCCGGTAGAAGGCATATGGGCAGCTGTACCTATTGATGGATGGGTTCAGGGAATATGGTATAGAAAAGACCTTTTTGCTGAAAAGGGATTAACTGCACCTAACAGTTGGGATACAATTTTAGAGGCAGCTAAAGCTTTTTATGACCCGGCAAAGGCTATGTATGGAATAGTAATTGGGACCGACCCGGGACAGGTATTCACCCAACAGGTATTCGAGCCTTTTGCCCTATCTAATGGGGCAACTGGTTTTGATAAAGATGGTAATATTGTTATGAATACCCCAGAAATGGTGGAAGCCTTAGATTATTATACTAAATTAGCTGCTTATGGTCCTCCAGGAGCTTGTTACTGGAGAGAAGCCAGGCAGTATTATATTGTAGGCCAAGCAGCTATGATGTTCTATTCCCCCTATATAATGGATGATATTGCCGGATTAGTAGAGGCATATCAAGTTACAGTTCCGGACTTAGCTAAAAATACTGGCTTTTGTCCGATTATAGAAGGACCTAGCGGAATCAAGGCTTCTTACGGACAGTTAGTAACCTTGGGAATCTTTAAAGATACAGATACGGAAGCAGCAATTGAATTCGTAAAATATGTCTTAGGACCAGGATATGTAGATATTCTCTTTATGAGTCCGGGAGGAAAGGTTCCTGTTCGTAAAGCTGTGGTAGATGAATGGTTAAAGCATGATGTGTTTAGCCTTTATGCTCCAGAAGTAGTTGCAGATGTAGCGGGTGGCATGAGTATGATTCAAAGATGGGGCTTTATGGAAGGGAAGATTGTACCATTAGTTTCTGATGTCTATGGTAGATTGTTAGTCCCGATAGTAATAGAGAAAATTTTAACCGGTGACATGACCCCAGAACAAGCCGCTGCCTGGTTGCAAGAACAGACTGAAGCATTAAAATAATAGATATCAAATAATTAAAAATGAAAAGCAAAATTTTTTAATCTTCTAAGGACTATGCAGTTAAAATAAAATTAGCTGCATAGTCCTGCTTTTGAGTGGAGGTAAAGATGAGAAAAATAAATACTCTTACTCTTCAACAAAGAGAAGCGCGCTTGGCTTACTGGTTTGTTGTACCTACTTTTGCTATTGTTTTTGGATTGGTAATATATCCTGCACTTTATAATATATGGATAAGCTTTCATGAAGTTACTTTGGGAAATCTTGGCGAAAGAGGAGCACCTTTTGTAGGATTGCAAAATTATTTTAGAGTTGCGAAGGATTTTATGTTTAAAGATGCTTTAAAAGCAACTATTATTTATTCTTTCTTGGGGAGTATTTTATCCATTGTTTTAGGCTTGGCAGCCTCTCTATTATTAAATAGAAAATTTAAGGGAAGAGGATTAGTAAGAGCTATATTTTTATTTCCTTATATTGCTCCGGTTGTTTCAGTGGCTTTTATTTGGAAATGGCTGCTTAATCCGGTAAATGGAGTAATTAGTTGGGCTTTAATGAGCAGCGGTATATGGTCCAAACCTGTTGCCATGCTTTCTCAAAAGGGATGGGCGATGTTTATAGTAATTTTATTTCAGGGTTGGAGATATTTCCCCTTTGCTATGTTAATGATATTGGCTCGGCTTCAGGCTATCCCTAATGAATTATATGAAGCAGCAGATATAGATGGGGCAAATATAATAAAAAAATTTTTTTATATAACCATACCTGAATTAAAATACGTATTAGGTACTTTATTTTTATTAAGATTAATGTGGACTTTTAATAAATTCGATGATATCTACTTACTAACCAGTGGAGCTGCAGGGACTAAAGTACTACCTGTGCTTACTTATGAGTTTAGTTTTGGCATGCTTAATTTTGGTTTAGGTTCAGCTACTTCTATGTTCTTATTTATTATTCTCGGTATTTTTATGCTATTTTATGTAAAATATGCCTTGGAGTGGTAACTACTATTTAAAGGTTAAAATTTTACAAAGGATTAGGAGTAAATTAAGATGGAGAAAAGAAAAATATCTTTAGGGAAGATTGTAGTTTTTGGCAGCATAATTTTATTTTTAATTGTTATTCTTTTCCCTTTTTATTGGATGATAATTTCATCTATGAAGGGATTTTCTGAATTATTTGCCTATCCTCCCAGGTTTTTACCAGATAGTTTTAATTTAAGAGCTTATTGGCGGGTGTTATTTGAAGAAGGATTTACTCTGTATCTCAAAAATAGTTTTTATGTAGCCTTACTTACAGCTATATTGAATTTAATATTGGCATGCTTGGGAGCTTACGCTATAGCTCGATTAAGATTTAAAGGTAAAGCCATGATGATGAGGTCTATCCTTTTAGTATATATGTTTCCTGGAATATTACTAATAATTCCCTTATTTGCTATGTTAGCAAAAGTAGGATTTATAGATAATTTAAATGGATTAATACTTACTTATTTGGCTCAAACTTTGCCCGTTTCCCTTTATATGTTAGCAGCTTATTTTAGGACTGTTCCTGAGGAAATTGAAGAAGCAGGATTAGTAGATGGCTGTAACAGGTTGGAAGTTATAACTAAAATAACCCTGCCTCTCTCTGTGCCCGCCATGGCTTCAGTGGGAATTTATACTTTTATGATAGCCTGGAATGAATTTTTATATGCGTTAGTTTTTTTATACGATTCTGATAAATTTACTATGCCTTTGGGATTGGTAAGGCTTTATTCTTCTTATCATACTTCCTGGGACCTGGTAATGGCTGCTTCGGTAATAATTACTGTTCCTATAATTGTCTTGTTTTTAGCCTTTGAAAAGTACTTAGAACAAGGTTTAGTTGCAGGTGGAGTGAAAGGTTAAAGATTTACTTACTACCTATTTTCCTCCCCGGGATAACCAGAAAAAAATAGGGCTATTAATAGTAACCATGTTACTCTTCAACTCTTGCTTAATAAACTAGATAGAATCAATTGGAAATTGAGAACTGAAAACCAAAAACTATAAAAGAGGAGTATTTAATATGAAAGCAATAATTTTAGCAGGAGGATACGCCAAGAGACTCTGGCCCTTAACCAAAAACAAACCCAAACAACTGCTTTTGGTAGGGGGAAGGCCAATGATTGAATATATTATGGAGAAATTAGAGACTCAAGAGGAGATAGATCAGATTATAATATCTACCAATGAAAAATTTGAAGATAATTTTAAGCAATGGCTATCAGAATATAAATCAACTAAAGATATTTCTTTGGTCATTGAGCCAACTTTATCAGAAAAAAATAAATTTGGGTCGGTAGGAGCATTGGGATATTTAATAAAGAAAAAAAGTATTGATGAAGAATTAATGATCATCGGAGGGGATAATCTTTTTGGATTTGCTTTAAGAGATTTGATTAATTATTATAGAGAAAAAAAGGGAGATGTAGTTGCCTTATATGATCTAAAATCTATTCAGAAAGCTCAACATTATGGAGTAGCAAAGGTCGATGAGGAAATGAGGATAATAGATTTTGTAGAAAAACCCGAAAACCCTCCTTCTACCCTGGTTTCTACCGCTTGCTACATATTATCTACAGAAGGGGTAAGAAGTATTTTAACTTATTTGGACAAAGGAGAAAATCCTGATGCCATAGGATTTTTTATAAAATGGTTAATCAAGAGAGAGAGAGTTTTCGGATTTGTATTTTCGGGTAGATGGTTTGATATCGGTTCTTTAGAATCACTTAAAGAAGCAGATTTAATATATAGTAAAAAGAAGGAGGAAGGTTTATAATGAAAGACAAAGTAAATATAGTAGTAGGTATTTGCACTAAAAATGTTGAAGATGCCATTGAGGGAGTAGTTAAAGTAGTTGACCAGGGTTTGTATAAATATTTTCCGGAGAAGAAAAGTTTAATCATAGTCTCAGATGGTTTTTCTAAAGACCATACCAAAGAGAGGGCTAATAAAACTGTAACCAGAACACAGAAGATGGTACTGGATCAAGTTGGGAAAATCGGAAAGGGGAATGGAGTAAAAACCATATTTATTAAGGCAGAAGAAGTAGGAGCAGGGGCGGTAGCTTTGGTAGATGGCGACCTTACCAGTATAACCCCGGAATGGTTAAAATATCTGATTCAACCTATATTAAAAGAATATGATCTGGTTGCTCCTTTTTATGTAAGACATAAATATGATGGGGTGATTACCAATCATCTGGCTTATCCTCTGACGCGAGCACTTTACGGAATTTCTATCAGACAGCCCATTGGTGGAGAATATGGTCTATCCGCTAAAATGGTGAAAAAGGTTTTGGTTCACCCTCTTTTTCCGGCTGAATTTGGAATCGACATATTTATTACTACGGTTGCTGCTTGTGAAGACATGAAGATGATAGAAGCGAAACTGGGGATAAAGAGTCATGATTCCACTAAAGATTATAAAGATCCCAAGGTATTATTAGTTCCTATGTTTAATCAGGTAACAGGAAGCATTTTGGATTTAACCATTTTTTATAAAGATTTTTCTAAAGGGAAAGTGGCAGATAAAAGCGTAGAGAGGATTGGAGTAAAAGAAGTAGAAACACCTAAAGAGGTGGTTATGGATATATCAGGATATATAAATGATTTTAAATCTGGATATGAAGAGACAATAAAGGAAAAGAATTTTTTCTTGCCAGAAGAGATAATATCTTCTTTAGATAAAATATCTAAAAGTTTTGGTGTGGAGGACTTTAATTTCCCTATAGATTTATGGGCCCAAATAGTATATTATAGTTTAAATTATTATGAACAGAAAAGAGATAGAAAAGAAGATATTTTAGAGATATTAAGAATTTTATGGCAGGGGCGCTTAGCCAGTTTTGCTATTGAAACAAAAGATTTAGATGTGGAACAGTCAGAAGAAGTAATCCAACAGCAAGTAGAAGCTTTTAAGAAATACAAAGAAAAAATATGGCAATGATGGAAAGGCAGTATATATTGTGGTAGAAAAAAAAGGTGTAGAAAAAAAATATTCTATTGGCGTTGATTTAGGAGGAACGAATATCGTCAGTGCAATAGTGAATTACCAGGGGAAGATAGTAAACCGTCTAAAAGTTCCAACTTTAGCCGAAAGAGGTAAAGGAGCTACCATTAAAAGAATAATAGAGACCATCCACAAAAATATTGTTCAATCCACCATAGCTCCTGATGATATAATAGGAATAGGGATTGGAGCCCCTGGTCCTCTCGATATTAAAAAAGGAATCATCAATTTTGCTCCCAATCTTCCCGGATGGAGAGATGTTCCTTTAAAGAAAACATTGGAAGATGAATTTAATGTGAAAGTTGTTTTAGAAAATGATGCCAATGCAGCTGCCTGGGGGGAAAGATGTTTTGGGGCAGGCCAAGGTGTAAATAATTTAGTATGTTTTACCCTGGGAACCGGAATCGGCGGTGGAATAATTATTGACGGAAAGATATACCATGGTAATAATTATGGTGCAGCAGAGTTAGGACATATGACTGTAAATAAAGATGGTCCTCGTTGTAATTGTGGTAACTATGGGTGTTTGGAAGCTTATTCTTCGGCTACCGGGATTAAAAATAGAATAAAAAATAGAATAAAAGAGGGAGTAAAGAGTGAATTCTTAAATTTTGATAGTGATGACGAGTTATTTGAATCGTTCAGATTAAAATCAATTTTTGAAGCTGCCCGCAAAGGTGATAGATTAACCTCAGATATAGTTGAAGAAGCAATTTCATATTTAGGTATAGCTATTGCCAATATCGTCAATATATTGAATCCTGAAATGGTGGTATTGGTTGGAGGAATAACTAACGAAGGTGATAAACTACTTATTCCCCTTAGAAAGGAAGTAAAAAAGAGAGCATTTTATTCCAATTATAAATCTCTTAAAATTGTTATTGGCAAACTGGCTGGAAACGCCGGTATTCTTGGGGCAGCAGCTCTCCTGTGGATTCCCAATAACTATTCCTGCTAAGTCAACCTTTTTGGAAATAAGGATACAAGTTTTACGATAGGGAATAGATTAAAGTAAAAAAAGTTAAAGTTAATATAAATAATTGAAAAAAAATAAATATTTTTTATTTATAAAAGAGGATTTTTTAAATTTTTATCGAATTATAGTAACATAAGTAAAAATTAAAAGTATTGGAGGTAAAAATGTCAAAAAATTTAATAGTTTTATTTATAATAATTTTATTAATTGTTGGCGGTTTCGGTATTTATACTTATGACCAATCCAATCAAGCAAAGAAAGAAGTGGAAGAAAAATATTTTGAACTGGAAAGTAAGGACGAACTTATTTTAGAACTGAAAGAAAATATACAAGAAAAGGAAAAACAGATTGAAGAACTAAAAGCAAGTTTGACTAGGGAAGAAAAAGATTTAGAGAAGGAATATGTTGATAAATTATCAGAGCTGACAGAAGAAAAAGCCAAACTCGAAGTTTTGTTAGCCGAAAAAGAAGAGACCATTAAAACCATTGAGAAGCAAAAAGAAGAATCTGAGCAGATTGTTATTTTAAAAGACGAACTTGTTTTAGAACTGAAGGAAAATATACAAGAAAAAGAAAAACAGATTGATGGATTAAAAGCAAGTTTGACTAGGGAAGAAAAAGATTTAGAGAAGGAATATGCAATAAAAGTGTCTGAACTAATGGAGGAAAAAGGACAACTTGAAGCTTTATTAATTGAACAGGAGGGAATCTCACAAACTAAAGATCGAGAGAAAGAGGAGCTTATCAGCAAATTAGAGAATTGCAATAATCAAATTAACGAACTAAAAGACAAGTTGGTTCAACAAGAAATTGGTGAAGGAAAAGATTATGTTGCAGAATTATCTGCATTAACGGAAGAGAAAAGCAAACTTGAGAATCAACTTAAGACTTACCAAGATCTTCTATCAGAAAAAGAAGATACTATTGTACTTATCAAGCAGCAAAATGAAGAATCAGAGAAAAATATTATGGAAAAAGATAAAACAATTGCAGAGCTATCCGAAAGCATAAAAGGATATGAAAACCTGGTTACGGAAATAAGAGAAC
>JAKLPU010000076.1:0-6751 GCA_022013755.1 Candidatus Atribacteria bacterium
ACTCCCATTAAATATCGCGGTTTATTGTTTGGCAAACAAGGAACTGTACAATCTAAAATTTCATACATTAACGACTTTGGTTCACCTACACTTAATCCCCCTATTGCATATCCAGGAAAATCTAATTCTACTAGCTTGTTAGCATTTTCAATTCTTAGGTCTTTAAAAGCACCTCCCTGAACAATTCCAAATAAACTTTGGCTGGAACTATGGTGTGCTTCTTTGCATCTCTTGGCCCATTGGATAGTTCTTTGAGCAGCAATTTCTACCTGATATTTGCCAGAAGGATAAGGAGCACATTCGTCAAAAGCCATAGCAATATCGGAACCTAAAGCCATTTGAATCTCCATCGCTTTTTCGGGATTTATAAAATGCTTAGATCCGTCTATGTGAGAATTGAAAAATACTCCTTCATCACATAACTTATTTAGTTTTCCTAAACTGAAAATCTGAAAACCTCCACTATCAGTTAATATAGCCCCTTTCCAACCCATAAATTTATGCAAACCACCAACTTGAGCAACTAAATTATACCCAGGTCTTAAATATAAGTGATAAGAATTGCTTAAAATAATTTGGATACCCAAATCATCTAATTCTCGAGGGGTCATTGCTTTTACTGTAGCCTGAGTGCCCACTGGCATAAATACCGGGGTATCAATTATTCCATGGCAAGTATATAACTTTCCCAGTCTTGCTTTAGTTTTTTTAGATTCTTTTAGAATTTCGAATCTGATAGACAAAAGTTTTCACCATCTTAACCTTTTAATTTATTTTTTAGCTAATAGGGCGTATTCAATACACACCTGCATTTCTAATTTTTCTAATAACTAATTTATCTTGCATTTTTTACGTTTTATCTTTTTCTTCTATTACGGGCAGACACAAGGTCTGCCCCTACAAATGACTACTTCTCCTTGCAATTCAAGCCCGCATCTTATCTTTTTCACTATACCTCGATAGTGTTTCCCTGTCCACTAACGATTAATACATCTTATATTTTTAGGTTTAAATTTTTTTCTTTTATTAACTAAAAACTAATAACTGTAAACTGAATTATCTGGTCTTAATCTTAACTAAATAACCGGCCAACTAATATAGTTTTGAATTTTAAATTGTGTATTTCACTTACGCTTGTAACCCGCGCCTATACGCTATACGCTAACTAAATAATAATCATCGCGTCTCCAAAACTGTAAAATCTATATCTTTCTCTTATTGCTTCTTGATAGGCCTTAAAAAGAAAATTCTTTCCGGTAAAAGCTGCAACAAGCATTAAAGGGGTCGATTGGGGAAGATGAAAATTAGTAATTAACACATTTACTACCTTGAATTTATACCCGGGATAGATAAATATATCACTCCAATCGCTGCCACTTACAATTCTACCTTGATTAAAATCAAAAGCAGATTCTAGGGTACGAGTTGTGGTAGTTCCTACCGAAATAACCCGCCTTTTTTCACTCCGAGCTTGATCTATTTTTTGAGCAACATCAGAAGAAATAGAATAAAACTCTGAATCCATTTTATGTTCTTCTACTTTTGAAGTTCTTATAGGTTCAAAAGTTCCTCGACCAACGTGTAAAGTTAAATAAACTATTTCGATTCCTTTGTGGGTAAGCTCCTCTAATAAAGATTTGGTAAAATGAAGCCCGGCAGTAGGAGCAGCAATTGAGCCATCTTGAGCAGCATAAACTGTTTGATAGTCGTTTCCTGTCTTTAATTCCTCTTTAATGTAGGGAGGAGTAGGCATTTGTCCTATTTTATTTAATATTTCTTTAAAATTGCCCTTACAATTAAATTGTATAAAATAACTACCCTTTTCTTCATTTTTACCTTCTACTATCCCCTCTAATTCGGGTCCAAAAATTATTTTAGTATCCGTATGAACAATCTTTCCTGGCCTTACTAATACTTCCCAATATCTATCCTTTTTAGATTCAAGAAGTAAGATTTCTACTTTTCCTTTGGTTTTTTCTTTAAAACCATATAGCCTTGCTGGTAAAACCTTAGTATTATTTAAAACTAAAAGGTCACCTTTTTTAAGATAATCTTTAATGTCTTTAAAAATTTTGTGTTGAGTTTCATCCCTGGACCGATTCAGAACCATCAAACGGCTATGATCTCTTGGCTTAATCGGCTTTTGGGCAATAAAGCCCGATGGAAGATAATAATCAAATTCTTCTAATTTCATTTTCCACTCATCTGTTTATTTTCAATATTTTTTTATAATATCTATTCCCTGATAATAATATTTTAGAATATCTTGATATCTGGATCCTTGAAGTGTCATACCATATGCACCCCATTGGGACATTCCAACCCCATGCCCATTTCCTGAACCAGAAAATATAAAGGTTAAAGGAGTGTCTGATTTCACAATTTCTGCTTCAAGCACTTTCTCTTCTTTTTCCTCTTCCTTTTCTTCTTTATTTTTCTTCATTAATTCAAGCAATTCCTTAATGGTCCAATCTTTCTTTTGTTCTAAAATTTCCTTTATTGACTCTTTTTGCTCTTCTTTGTCCTCGATTTCCTTTTTATCTTCTGTATCTTCCGTAATATTTGATTCTTTCCCGATTACTTTGATATTAAAAAAGGTACTCCTGATTAAATCTACCCCTATTAAGCTTCTAAAATCATTAGTTTTCATATTAATAACTTTATTATTGTCCGCAGTAAAAACTAACTCGCTTGCCCTACCGGTTTCACTTTTTTTAACTGGTTCAATAGAAATAATTGAATTTATTTTATGACCTTGTTTTTGTAGTTTTTCTGTTAAATCCTTTTCGTTTATAGAGTAAGACCAGGTGTGATACGGAGGAGAAACTTTTTCTTCAAATTTTGATTTTACGCTTCTTAAATAGGGCAAAAAACTCCCCCAAACATTCTCACTATTCTCGGTATATCCTCCACTATCGGAATGATAAACTGCGTTGATGGGCTCGCCTTTATAGACCATAATTATTCCTCGAGTCTCATCGACAGCTTTATTAGTCAAGGGGTCTTCGTGGTTCACCCCTCCGTAAGCTTGACTGTTGGTAGAAGCACAAATATTATAACCTTTATCAATATATTTATTCATATTAAAGATAGCGAAAGTTCTTGCTGCAACTGCTTGAGCTTTTAAAGCTTCTGACGGCCAACTAGGGGAAATTTCTTTTTTTAAAACCCCGTAAAGATATTCCTCAATGCCGATGATATTGATGACATTCAATTTTCTATGTTCTTTATCAATAGCTACCTCTATGTTTCCTCGATAGCGATATTTTTGTCCATTAAACATAACTATAATTTTAGTGTTTCCTACCGGAATTATTTCTATGGGGCCAGAATAAACACCTTTTCCCAAAATCTCTATTCCTTTGTCATGCGGTAATAATTTAACTACCCTATTGCGTTCTTCACTTACAAGAACATTTGATTTTAAATTGTAAATCTTAAAAGTGCCATCTCCACTTATACTGGTCTCAGTTTGATCTAAGAATATACCCACTCGAAGTATTGGTTGTTTTTCTGCTGCTAAGACAATATTAGTAAATATAAGCAGTGAAAAAATACATATTCCTAAAAATAAAAAAAATTTATTAACTTTTCCTATATTTAACTTTATCAATCAACCTATCTCCTTTTTTTTATTTCTTCGCTCGTACTTCTTTCATGATATAGCATGTAGTAGTATAATAACCGAGATACTTTTCATATTATTTCTTTTGTATTTCTTTTTCTTTCCTCATCACGGCAACGCCGTGATGCTACACGCTATTCGCTGTACGCTCTACGCTAGTTTTGCTATACGCTATTATTTTCTATAACAATTTACCCTGAACATCCCTTTTTTTGCCAAAATATTTATAAGTTAAATCTGTTGCTACTCTTCCCTTGGGAGTCCGATGAAGAAAACCTTTTTGCAAAAGATACGGTTCATAAAAGTCACAAATAGTGTCCGTATCTTCACTGATGGAGGCGGCTAATGTTTGCAGACCCACTGGACCGCCAGAAAATTTTTCTACTATAGTAAGTAATAATTTTTTATCTATGCCGCACAAACCAAAATCATCAATCTCCATCATTTCTAAACCATAATCAGCGATTTCTTCGTTAATAACTCCTTCACCTTTTATTTGAGCATAATCACGAAGTCTTCTTAAAAGTCTATTGGCAATACGAGGGGTGCCTCTTGACCTTAGAGAAATCTTTTTTGCTGCTTCTTCGGTTATTTTAACTTTTAATATTTTAGAAGATCTTATTACTATCTGTTCAAGCTCATTTTCCTGATAATAACCAACTCGAGTTATAACTCCGAAGCGGCTTCTTAGGGGCGAAGTAATTAGCCCTGTACGAGTTGTGGCCCCAATAAGAGTAAATTTTGGTAAACTTATACGTATAGAACGAGCACTTGGACCTTTACCAATTAGAATATCCAATTCATAATCTTCCATAGCTGGATATAGTATTTCTTCTACTGCTCGATTTAGTCGATGAATTTCATCAATAAATAAAACATCATTTTCCTGCAAATTAGTAATTATAGCTGCTAAGTCTCCTGCTCTTTCAATAACTGGGCCGGAAGTCATCTTAATATTGACTCCCATCTCATTAGATATTATATAAGCTAAGGTAGTTTTGCCTAAACCGGGGGGACCATATAAAAGAATGTGATCAATGGCTTCTCCCCTTTTTCGGGCAGCACTTATATATATATTAAAATTTTTTTTAATATTTTCTTGCCCAATAAATTCGTTAAAAAATTTAGGCCTTAAGTTTATATCTAAATCCGGTTCTTCTTTCCTTAATCCTAAATCAATAGCTTTTTCTTTAAATTCCATCTATTACTCCATTAAATATTAAAACAAAACATTTTTAATACCGGCAACTACAATTATTAAAAACTGTTGGTAAGTTAAAATTAATAATTATCGTATAATCTTCAGAGATTCTCGAACTAACTCTTCCACCGTTAATTCCCCTTTAAATTTCTCTTGAGTTTTTTCTACTGCAGACTTTGCTTTTTTGTAAGTATACCCTAACACTTTAAGAGCATCTATGGCATCGCTGATATTCTCAGATTTAAAAGTTTTTTCTATGCCTGTTTCCAGGAAAGTGATTTTGCTTATTTTTTCTTTTAATTCTAACACAATTTTTTTAGCTAACTTATTCCCGATGCCTGCTATCGCCGTAATTGAATCTAAATCTTCTTGAAGTATTGCTTTGCTAAAATCATTAGGAGTCATCTTAGATAAGATATTTAAGCCTACTTTTGGACCAACTCCCGGTGTACTAATCAGCAATTCAAAGAAGTTTTCTTCTTCTTTAGTTAAAAATCCAAAAAACATTATTCTGTCTTCTCTTAAATATAAATAAGTATAAATTTTAGTTTTATCACCGGCTTTCAAGGAAAGATTATTATAAGCAGGAATATTAATTTGATACCCTATACCGTTTGTATTTAATACAAGATAATTTACGCCAACTGTATCAACTCTTCCTTCTAAAAAAGATATCAAATTTAAACCTCCAAAATGATTTTAAAGCTAAAAGCGAAAAACCATAATTCAAAACTCAAAACTTTTTCTCTTAATTTTTAATTTTGAGTTATAGTTTTGCATTTCGCGCTTTTCATTTTTCGTTTTATTACTAAATACTATTCACAATATACTATATACTATCCTACACTCTAAACGCTATACGCTCTACGCTATTAATATTTTGTATGCACGTGGCAAATTGCCACTGCTAAAGCATCTGCAGCATGGTCTGGCTGAGGAATTTCAGATAAATTAAGCAGGATTTTAACCATAGATTGAACTTGATGTTTTTCCGCTCTTCCATTTCCCACAGTAGCTTGTTTAATCTGTAATGGGGTGTATTCATAAAGTTCCAGCCCCATTAAAGCAACAGTTATAGCTACCATGCCATGAACCTTACTGACTGTAAGTGCACTTCGAACATTCTTATTAAAAAATATTTCCTCAATAACAACTTCATGAGGATTATATTTTTCTATAAGTTCTTTTATTTTATAATATATTTTTTTTATTCTAAGACTAAAAGTATCTTGCTTGTAAGTTAATACACATCCGTAATCAATTAATTCAATTTTCTTTTTCTCATACTTGATTAAACCATAACCGGTATTATTAAGTCCAGGGTCGATACCTAAAATAATCACGATTTATCCTTACTGGCTGATATCTCTTCCATAATTTCATCAGCAATATTAAAATTAGCATAAACTTTCTGCACATCATCTTGGTCTTCCAACTGTTCCATTAAATTTAGCATTTGCCTTGCTTTTTTACCTTCTAAATCTACAGTAGTTTTTGGAATTAAGGTAACTTCACTAAGTAAACAATCAATATTTTGTTCCTTTATTAAATTGCTAAATTTCTTATAATTTTCAGGTGGAGTCATAACTTCAATATTTTCACTATCACTTTTTACGTCTTCGGCTTCTGCTTCAAGTGCTAAATCTACAATAGTATCTTCATTAACTTTAGCAATCTCGAAGATAAAATATCCTCTTTTGTCAAACATCCAGGCAACACAACCATTTTCACCTAAGTTGCCTGCATTTTTGGAAAAAATCTTTCTAACCTCCGGAGTTGTTCTATTCTTATTGTCAGTTAAAGCTTCTATTAAAACTGCAACCCCTCCTGGTCCATAACCTTCATAAATTATTTCTTCATAAGAAACTCCATCGGCTTCACCGGTTCCTCGTTTAATAGCTTTTTCAATATTTTCGTTAGGCATA
>JAKLPU010000077.1:0-20527 GCA_022013755.1 Candidatus Atribacteria bacterium
AATCTTATCCCCGCATTCCGGATCTATTACAAATCCGTAATGAACGGTATGGCTGAAGAAATTTTTAATCTTTGTTTTATTTAAATTTTTATCTCTAAATACCTCTTGGGCTATTTCTAAGGCTTTTGGGCCGCTTATTCTAACAATGCCGATTCCGCTTTCTCCAATTGGGGTAGAAATAGCAGCAATGGTATCATTTTCCCAAAATTTCATAAGCATTCTCCTTATTTAGTCGTTAGTATTAAATACAAATTGCAAGATACAAGATGCAAGTTTATTCTATGTTATCCAGTTATCCGGTTTACCTGTTTTCCAGATAGTACTTATTCACCAATTTGCCGATTGAATTAGTTGTTGGTATAAAATAACGGGTTTACAGTTTTCTGTTTATTGTGTTTTATGTTATTACCACGAATCTGGCGTAGGGGGCGGATTCATCCGCCCCGGGTTATTTGTTATTTTTGTTTAGCGGGTTCGATGAATCGAACCCCTACCTTAATTCAGAGACAGGCGGGACGCCTGTCCTACGGTTTTAGAATAATTTTTGAGGGCGTATTGCAATACGCCCCTACTTTCTATCCTCTAATAATTTTCCGTCTTCTTCTTTCCTCGCGCAATACGCAATACGCGATACGAAAACAAAAAGCATAAAAAGATTAATATTCATCCTGGGGACAATATCTAACTTCTTATGCTTGTTAATAATTCTTTATTATTCTTCTTCTGTGTTATTTATGTTATTTATGTTTTCTTTTGGGGCTATAATAACTCTTCTAAAAGGTTCTGATCCTTCACTATAAGTAACTAGCAGGGGGTCTTCCTGTAAAACAAGGTGAACTATTCTTCTTTCCACCGCATTCATATAACAAAGAGCAATCTTTTTTCCTGTTTTTTTCACTATTTCTGCTTTTTCGCGAGCATATTTGGAAACAATATCTTCTCTTCTTTCCTTATAACCTTCGATATCAACTATTATCTTCCTTCGTTCAGGTTCTTCGATTTCTTTATTAGTTATAATGTTAACAATATATTGAAGGGCATCAAGGGTATGTCCATGTCTTCCAATTAATACTCCGGGATTAGAGGTTTTTATTCCTAAAACAATTGTGTCAGCCTCTTCATTGTTAATTACCTGTATTTCTCCATCCTCTATAATAAAATTTACTATTTTTTCCAGAGTTGTTTGAGCTTTTCCTTGAAGACTTAATTTAAAGTCATTAATATTCCCCAAGTCTGTTCCCTCTTCCATATCTAAATTATCTTCTTTTGCCTTTTTTATACTTTTTAGTTTTTGTCTTACGTCCAGAAGGGTTTCCCCTGTCTACTCCTTCATATCCTGGAATCCAGGATTCTTCTTTGGGGGCCAACACTTCTTTCGGTTTTTTATTAAGCTGTTTCTCTTTTAATTCACCTTTATCCGACACTGCTTCTTTTGGCATATCAACTATTGTAGGCGTTTTCTTGTTAATCAGATACTGCTGCCCAATCCCTAAAAGGGTAGAGGTAAACCAGTACAGGCTCAAACCAGAAGGCAGGCTGAAACTCATAAAACCAATCATTAAAGGCATCATAATAGTCATCATCTTTTGAGTCTGTTCGGAAGACCCTCCGCCCTTGCCCTCAGCGCCACCAGGGGAGGTCATCTTTTGTTGGATATACATCGAACCGGCTACTAGAAAGGGCAATATGCCGATATATTGTAAGTTAAAAATACCGCTCGGCAACATCGTGTTGGGATTTATATTACCCAAAGGAATTAATCGCTCGGGAGCAGCTAATCCTCCAATGATATTCCCTGTAAGAAGGCCAGCCTTTATTTCCGGAACCTGATTGGCAATCCACAAAAACCCTCCAACTATTTCACCAGTTAATTTATCCTTATAATCAAATACTCTTAAAACCTGAAAAAGTAGAATCAAAATAGGCATTTGAATTATCAGGGGCAAACATCCGCTCATAGGATTAACCTTATGTTCCTTATATAAAGCCATTAATTCTTTATTTAATCTTTCCTTATCGTTCTTATATTTCTCCTGCACCGCTTTCATTAAAGGCTGAATCTTCTGCATCTCTCGCATAGAAACCATCTGTTTTTGCATTAAGGGATACAGGATTAACCTAATAAGAATAGTTAGTAATATAATAGTAACTCCATAATTGTGGGTAAAACCATAGAGCACTGTTAACAGTTTAGTGAATAGCGCGATTAAAGAACTCCACATATTTTCTCCTTTATCTTTTTGTTTTTTGTTTTTCTTTCTATTGCTTTTATTCTATTTATATTATAGTACTATGCTTTACTTTTATTTTTTATGTGCACAAACCTCCGAAAAATCGGGAAGGGGATCATAGCCGCCCGGGTGGAAGGGGTGACAGCGCAATATTCTCCCCACAGAAAGCCGAAAGCCTTTTAGAAGGCCGTATTTTTTCAGGGCCTGCATAGCATACTCAGAACAGGTGGGATAAAACCTGCAGGTGGCAGGTTTTAAAGGGGATATATCTTTTTGATAAAAACTTATTAGTAAAATAATTATCTTATTCATAAAGTCTCTAATAAAATCTATGCTTTTCCTTTTATTTAAGAAAAAGCATAGATTTCCTTTATTTTAGTTTAAATTCCTGCTTACTGCTTCTTTCTTACAAAAACAATTTCCCTTTATAAAGAAGCCTTTCTAAGTCATAACATATCTCAAAATAGTTTGCTTCCCTAATATTGTTTTTGGCCAGCACAATTATATCATATCCTGGAAGCAATTTCATGTTTCGCGGCTGGCTTGTTTCTTTTAGCCGTCTTTTTATCTTATTTCTAACTACTGCCTTTCCTATCTCTTTTTTTACTATTATACCCAGTCGGTTAAAATCATAATCGTTTTTTAAAATAAATATTATTAAATTCTTGCCTTCGATTCTTCTGCCTTCCGAAAAAACCTTCTTAAATTCACTGATTTTTGACAATTTTCTCTTTATCAAAATTCCTCTTAGGTTTATAAAATTAATTATCCGGATACCGTAAGGCGTTTGCGTCCTTTTAAACGCCTTCTCTTTAATACCAAACGGCCGGCTTTAGTGCTCATTCTTTGGCGAAATCCATGTACTTTCAGTTTTTTTCTGGTGTTTGGTTGATAAGTCCGCTTCATTTAACTGGCTCTCTCCTTCTTTGTTAAAATGTAGAATTTAAAATTCAATAAAAATTATATCTTTAATACCCTCTAAATGTCAAGCTTGTGGGGAAAGTATCGAGTATGTGGTATCGGGTATCGAGTTAAGAAAAAGAAAAAAAGTAGTATTTTTCTTTTTATCTAACTACCCCAATGGAGTTTAGACTAGCGGGGAAATCCCAAAATTTTATTTTCGCCTTTAAGTCCCTCTTTTTGTTTTGGGTAAATATTTAATCTTTGGTTGTTGGCCATCTTCCGCCCCCAGTTAGCACGAAAAAAATATTTTTGCTTAATAAAAATATTTTTGCTATTATAAGTATAAAATAAATTGCATTTTTGCCCGAGTTATCCACAAATGTTAATAAACTGTTAATAACTTCTTTTGGGCCTTTACTTTTAGCTGTTTAATAATCTATAAATAAAGTATTAAAGTTTATTTTTTTGAGGAAAATGTTAAAATCTAATAAAAAAACCCTCCTGGGGTTTTCCACAGCCGGCTGTTAACTTTGGGGAAAAGTCATAAAACCCTCGCTATCTATAGGTTTTCGGAAATAATTTATTGTTTAACAACTCTTTTCCAATCTATAAAACTTTTATAATCAAATTTAAACAAAAAAAATTTAATTCTTTAGAAAGATGTATAAATATGGAGTTTACAGAGATTAAAGAACTGTGGAATAAAATTTTAGAAATAATTAAAGAAGAATTAGGCCCTCAGGTTTATAATAGTTGGTTTAGTCAAACGAAAGTTGTAAAATTTGAGGGTAATGAGTTAATAATTTCTGCCCCCGGGGACTTCTGTAAAGAGTGGTTAGAAAAACACTACGCCGGTTTTATTCAAGATATTTCAAAAAGGACTCTCGGTTCAGATGATAATCTGATAATAAAATTTAAGGCAGATGATCAAAAATTTTCCGCGCCTGTTCGCTCTACCCCTCATCCTGAAAAGAAAATAAAAAAATCAGAAAATATGATAAAAAATGACAACCTTGATTTAAACCCAAGGTATACTTTCGACAGTTTTGTAATAGGGAACGACAACCGCTTTGCCCACGCAGCCTGTCTGGCAGTAGCCCAGTCCCCGGCAAAAGCTTATAACCCGCTTTTTGTATATGGGGGGGTGGGCTTAGGCAAAACTCATTTAATGCAAGCAATCGGTAATTTTATAATGCTACATAGCCCCAAAGCTAAGGTATTGTATATATCATCAGAAAAATTTACCAATGAGTTGATTAATTCTATAAAAGATGACCGCACTGTTGCCTTTCGTGATAAGTACCGTAATGTAGGTGTTTTATTAATTGATGACATACAGTTTTTAGCCGGTAAAGAGAGGACACAGGAAGAGTTTTTTCATACTTTTAATACTTTATATGAGTCTAATAAACAGATAGTAATTACCAGCGACTGCCCCCCAAAAGATCTTACTACCTTAGAAGAACGTTTAATCTCCCGTTTTGAATGGGGATTAACCACTGATATCCAGCCTCCTGATCTTGAGACCCGTATTGCTATTTTAAGAAAAAAAGCCCAGGCAGAAAATTTAAATGTGCCTGCTGAAGTAATCGACTTTATCGCTGATAAAATTTCTTCCAATATCAGACAATTAGAAGGGGCTCTAATTAAATTAGTTGCCTTTTCTACTATTAATAAAAAGGAATTGTCTGTTTCTTCAGCCCAGAATATATTAAAAGACATTATCCCTTTAGAAAATAAAAAGGTTTCTATTGATCAGATTCAAAAAATAGTAACCAATTATTATACTATTAAAATTAATTCTTTATTATCTAAAAAAAGGACCAAAGATATTGTTTTAGCCAGACAGGTCGCTATTTATCTCTCCCGGGAATTAACCGATCTATCTTTAATTTCGATAGGGGAGGTCTTTGGTAGAAGAGATCACACCACTATTATTCATTCTTACACTAAAATTAAAAATAAAATTGAAAAAGATAAGAGTTTTAAAAATATTATAGATAATTTAACTTTGGAAATTAAAAGAGGTTAATTGTTAATAACCTTTTAATAATATGTTTAAAACTTTTAATTATTAGATATTTTTTAAAATTAAAAATAAAAAATGGGGAATTTGTTAATATCTAAAAATTTTATCCCTAATTTTATCCACAGGGTGTTTGTAATAAAATATTAAGATTTATTTTTCTTTCCCCAGTTTTAACAATACTACTATTAATAATACTATATTTTTATTTAATTATTTAGAGTAAAGGAGTAGAAATATGAAAATTGTCTGTTCTCAAGAAAGTTTATTACACGGGATTCAAACAGTACAAAAAGGAATATCCAGCAGAATTGGGTTACCTATCTACAACGGAATACTTTTTGAAGCTAATGAGGATAATAAAGTCCATCTATTCGCTACTGATTTAGAAATTGGGATAGATTGTTATATTCCAGCCCAGGTTATTGAGACCGGTTCAACAGTTATCCCCAGCAGAATAATAAGTGAATTAATTAAAAAATTTCCCGAAGGAAAAATAGAGATAGAATGTTCAGATAATAATATCACCACCGTTAAAGAAAACAGTTCTAATTATAAAATTTTAGGTTTTTCCGCAGAAGAATTCTCTAATTTTCCTGAAATAAAGATAAGAGCTAAAATTAAAATGACTCAAAAACTATTTAAAGAGACCATTCAACAAGTTATATTTTCCACATCCCGGGATGAAAGTAAAACTTTTTTAAACGGAGTTCTATTTAAAATAATAGACAATAAGATTGAAGTAGTTACCACCGACAGTCACAGACTGTCTCTTAAAAATATTAAAGCAATTAATATAGAAAAAACAACCGCAGACGAATTAATAGAAGTTATTATTCCTTACCGGGCTCTATCAGAATTGTCCAGACTCCTTTTAGAAAATGAGGAAGTCTTTGTGGAAATTAGATTTGGGGAAAAACAGATAATGTTTATTTTGTTTCCCAATGGCCAAAAGAACAGTATAAGAATATATTCTCGATTAATAGAAGGTCAATTTCCTAATTATCACCAGATTATTCCAGATTCTTTTAAAACCGAAATAAAAATAAATACTGAGGAATTTAGGAATAAAATGGAAAGAATCGCCCTTTTTGTAAGAGAAGATTTAAAAACCGTAAAGGTAGAAGTAGCTAATAAAGAAAATAGCCAAAAAGAGGAAATATGTGAAATAATTTTAAAAGCAGAAAGCCCGAGCATTGGAGAAGCCTCCGAAAAGATTTCCAGTTTTAAAAAAGGAGAAGATATTACTATAACTTTTAATACCGATTATATTTTAGATGTATTAAAGATAATAAAAAAGGAAAACACTATAATAAAACTAAATGACCCGCTTAATCCGGCAATTATTACCCCAGATGAAGACAAAAACTATGTTTATGTTTTAATGCCGGTAAGGACAGATTAATTAGTCGTTGGGGAATAGTAATTTATATCACGTATTACGCTCCTACTCTGACCCGGTATTAACTCTTTGGCTAACTAACCGACCGGCTAACCAAATACCGAGATACGAATCTTTACCATACTATACAATGTTTCTTCTTTACGATATACTATACGTAATATATAAATATAGAAAGGGAAAGGAAGAAGTTGTATTTTAAAAAAGTAAGATTGAAAAACTACAGAAATTTTTCTAACCTATCCCTAGATCTTGATTCCAATCTTAATATTTTTATCGGAAATAACGCCCAGGGCAAGACTAACTTATTAGAAGGGTTGAACTTAATAATCAAAGGAAACTCTTACAGAACAAAAGAGGACAGGGAAGTGATAAAGTGGGACAATGAAAGTGCCTATCTATTTGGAGAAATAAACAAAGATGACGAAAATATTCAAATAGCCCTAGCCCTAGAGAAGAAGCCAGAGGATTTTTATAAAAATAAACTGATCAAAACAATAAAAATAAACCAAAATATTCAAAAAAAAACTGCTTTAAATAAAGAATTTAAGGGAGTGGTGTTTTCTCCCGAGCACCTACAGATAATAAAAGGCGCCCCTTCCCTAAGAAGAAAATTTTTAGATGAGCAGATATCCCAAATTTACCCCTTATATTATAAATATCTTTTAGAATATTATAGAATTTTAGGACATCGCAACAATATACTAAAGAAAGAAATTAATCAAAAAAAGAAGAAAGAAAAACTTCTTGTATGGGATCCCCGGCTTATAGAGAGGGGATCTTTTTTAATTTTAACCAGAATTAAATTTATAAAAAAGATAAACCGCCTGGCTCATAAATTTCATCAAAAAATTACCAAAGAGAAAGAAAATATAGAACTAGCCTACCAAAGTAATATATTAAAAGACCAAGAAGAAAACATTTCTTTGATAAACAAAGAATTTAGAGATAGATTAGAGGAACACAGAGAGAAAGAGATAGAACAGAGAGCCACCTTGTTCGGCCCTCACCGGGATGATTTTTCAGTATATATCAACGGGTTTAATATCGCTTCTTACGGCTCACAAGGCCAGCAACGAACAGTTGTTTTATCTTTGAAATTATCCGAACTAGAACTAATTAAGGAAAAAGAGGGGGACTACCCTATATTTTTTTTAGATGATGTTATGTCAGAACTAGATGAAGACAGAAGGCATTTCTTATTAGGGTTAATTGTCCAAAAAAAGGTCCAGACTTTTATTACCAGTATAAATCTGGATTATTTTAATAGTAATATTAAAGAAAAAAGCAGGATATTTAAAATAGAAGAAGGGAAGATAATTAATTTATGAAAGAAAAAGACCTAGTTCCCTTTAAAACAGCCCTGGGAAAATTTTTCAAAGAGAAAGACTGGAGCAAAAAGATAAAAGGGTATCAAATAATTGGCAATTGGGAGAATCTGGCGGGCAAGGAGATTGCTCAATCTTCTCGGCCGATTAAAATACAGGACCAGTGCCTTTTTTTGGCTGTAAAAAGCAATGTTTGGGCCAATGAACTGAATTTAAGAAAAGGAGAGCTTATTGAAAAAATCAACCGGGAAGCGGGGGAAGAGATAATTTCTAACATCCTGTTTAAGACCCGAACACCCCAGTTTAAAGACAGCCAAACAGGGATTTAAGAGAGGCATAAAGAGAGGGGTGAATTTTGACATAAGCGCCATAATATAGTAAAATTAATCAGGTTTTTAGAATAATAAATTAAATCTTCACAACAAAATATAAAAATAAAAACCGTGGCGGTAAGCTGCGGTTTCATTTTGACAGGAGTTTATGCTATTGCCAAAAAGAAAAAAGAAAACTAATAATACAGACAATCAATACACTGCTAAACAGATACAGGTCTTAGAGGGGTTAGAGGCCGTCAGAAAAAGGCCCAGCATGTATATCGGGAATACTTCCAGCAGAGGATTGCATCATCTTTTAGATGAAGTGGTAGATAACAGTATCGACGAAGCGATGGCCGGCTATTGTAAAAAAATAGAAGTGGTTATCCACCCGGATAACAGTGTTACTGTAACTGATGATGGGCGGGGGATCCCGGTTGACATTCACCAAGAAACCAAGTTACCGGCGGTAACTATAGTGCTAACCAAACTCCATGCCGGCGGTAAGTTTGGAGGAGGCGGATATCGGGTCACCGGCGGACTACACGGAGTAGGTATTTCAGTTGTAAATGCCCTTTCGGAATGGCTGGAAGTAGAGGTATATCGAGATTCAGGAATATTTTTTCAGAGATTCGAAAGAGGGGATGCCGTATCCGACTTAAAAAAAATGGGAAGATCTTCCCGTACTGGGACTAAAATTACCTTTAAGCCTGACCCGACTGTTCTTGAAGACACCACCTTTAATTTTGATAGTATTACCCACCGGTTAAGAGAAATCGCTTTTTTAAACGCTGGGGTTAAGATTAATTTAAAAGATGAAAGGGAAGAGAATAAAGAAGTTTCTTATAAATACAATGGAGGGATAAGTGAATTTGTCAGCCATTTAAACAAAAACAAAGACCTTTTATTTCCAAAGCCCATCTGTTTTACAGAGAAGAAGGATGATATAGAAGTAGAGGCCGCATTACAATATAATGACGGTTATACTGAAAACATCCTTTCTTTTGCCAATAATATAAATACAGAAGAAGGAGGAACCCATTTAGCAGGATTTAAAGCCGCTATAACCAGAGTAATAAACGATTATGCCCGTAACAATTTATTGTCTAATGGTAAAAAATCATCTTTAAAAGAAGGCGAAAACAATCTTTCCGGCGATGACGTAAGAGAGGGATTGACCGCCGTAATTAGTGTAAAACTATTAAACCCTCAGTTCGAAGGCCAGACTAAAACTAAACTGGGGAATAGTGAGGTAAGGGGGATAGTATCTTATGTTGTAGGAGAAGGCCTAAACAATTTCCTTAACGAGAATCCAAGTATAAGCAAGAAGATACTGGATAAATCCATTTCTGCCTTAAATGCCAGGGAGGCAGCCAGAAAAGCTCGAAATCTAATCCGGCAAAAAAATGGAATATTAGGATTAGGAACTCTTCCCGGAAAATTAGCTGATTGTTCGGAAAAAGACCCCCTGTTCAGAGAGATATTTTTAGTAGAGGGTGATTCCGCAGGAGGCTCAGCCAAACAAGGGAGAGATAGAAGATTTCAGGCTATCCTGCCCTTAAGGGGCAAAATTTTAAATGTAGAAAAAGCACGTTTGCATAAAATATTAGATAACAACGAAATAAAATCTATGGTTACCGCCTTAGGTATAAACATCGGGGAAGATTTAGATATTGAAAAATTAAGATATTATAAAGTGATCATAATGACCGATGCAGACGTCGACGGAGCCCACATAAAAACTCTGCTTTTAACCTTTTTCTTCCGTTATATGAAACCGTTAATCGAAAGAGGGAATATTTATATTGCCCAGCCCCCTCTCTATAAACTTGAATATAATAAAGAGAGTTATTATTTATATAACGAGCAGGAGTTAAACGATAAGTTAAAAGAGATAGACGGCAATCCTCGAATTCAGAGGTATAAAGGCTTAGGAGAAATGAATCCTGAGCAGTTATGGGAGACCACCATGAACCCGGGAAACAGAGTTTTAAAGAGAATAGAGTTGGAAGATAATTTAGAAGCAGAAACCATGTTTACGGTTTTAATGGGGCATAAAGTTGAGCCCAGAAAAGATTTTATATATCAACATGGCTTAGAAGTGAAGGAGCTGGACATATAATAGCGTAGAGCGTATAGCGTTTAGCGTATAGTAAAAACGAAAAACTGTGAACCAATAACTTGTATTTAATACTAACGACTAACAACTAAGCAAATCGGAGAATTGTTAAATTATGAAAGAAGAAGAAAAAGACAATTTGAATAATAATAACGAAGAAGAAAAAGAAGAGCGCGAAGAAGAATTAACAGAAACAACCAGGCACTTACTTACTGATGTTGGAAAAGAGATAAAAGATGCCTATCTCAGTTACGCCATGAGCGTAATAGTGGGACGAGCTTTGCCTGATGTCCGCGATGGATTAAAACCGGTTCATCGCCGGGCATTATATTCTATGGAAAAAATGGGCAATACGCCCGATAAAGCTTATAAAAAATCGGCTCGAATAGTAGGAGACATAATAGGTAAATACCATCCTCATGGCGATATAGCAGTATATGATACCATCGTCCGGATGGCCCAGGATTTTTCCTATCGTTATCCTTTGGTCGATGGTCAGGGAAATTTTGGTTCGATAGATGGCGACTCCGCAGCTGCCCAAAGATATACCGAAATTCGAATGTCAAAGATTGCCCAGGAATTATTAGCCGATATAGACAAGGAAACGGTTGACTTTGCTCCCAATTATGATAATTCCCTTAAAGAGCCGAGAGTTTTACCGGCAAAAATTCCCCAACTATTACTTAATGGTTCTTCGGGAATTGCCGTGGGAATGGCCACCAACATCCCTCCTCATAATTTAGGAGAGGTGGTTGATGGCGCAATAATGACAATCGAAGATCCGCAAGTTTCCGTTAAAGAATTAATGACCGCAATTAAGGGCCCTGATTTTCCCACCGGCGGCATAATTTGCGGCAGAGCGGGAATAAGGAGCGCCTATGAAACCGGAAAGGGAATCATAAAAGTGCAGGCTGCAGTATTTACCGAAGGAGTAGACGGCGGAAAAAATGGAGGCAAGAAAAATCCCCGCATAATAATTAAAGAGCTCCCTTATCAAGTAAATAAAGCAAAGTTGATAGGGGACATTGCCCAGCTGGTTCAGGATAAAAAGATACTCGATATTACCAACCTAAGGGACGAGTCAGACAGAAAAGGGATGCGGGTAGTTATTGAATTAAAGAGAGGTGCTAATGTAGATATAGTGCTGAACAATCTATATAAGCATACTAAGATGAAAATCACCTTTGGGATTAATGTTTTAGCAATTTCCGAAGGCCGCCCCAAAACCTTTAATTTAAAAGAGCTGTTAGAATGCTTTTTGGCCCACCGTAAAGAGGTGGTGGAAAGAAGAACCAGATATGAATTAAGAAAAGCCAAAGAAAGAGCCCACATCTTAGAAGGGTTGAAAATTGCCCTGTCTAATATTGATGAAGTGGTGCAGATTATTAAAAAATCGGATAATGTAAAAACAGCGCACGATAAATTGAAAAGCAGATTTGGGTTGAGTGATATTCAAGCACAGGCCATCTTAGATATGAGGCTGCAGCGTCTTACCTCTCTGGAGACCGAAAAGATTTTAGAAGAATATTTAGAATTAATAAAACGCATTGCCTATTTAGAAGATATATTACAAAACGAAAAGAAGCTCATGTTGATAATTAGAGATGAGCTGTTAGAGATGAAGGAGAAATACGGTGATGAAAGAAGGACTGAAATAATAGAAGAAGAAGGAGAGTACGAGATTGAAGATTTCATTACCTCTGAGGATATTGTTATAACCTACACCCGGGACGGATACCTTAAGCGCCTTCCTTTAAGTACTTACAGAAAACAGAGGAGGGGAGGAAAAGGTAAAATTGGAATGACCACCAAATTAGAAGACCTTGTAGACCAGGTGTTTGTCACCACCAACCTTCATGATATCTTATTTTTCACCAGCAAAGGGATAGTTTATAGAAGGAGAGCATATCAGATTCCCGAGGGAGGGAGAACTTCCCGGGGGGTTGCAGCAATCAATTTATTAGGCATTGAGAAAGATGAACACATTACCACTCTTATTCCTATAGAGAGCAATGAATTGGCAGAATCAAAAGAAGAAAATAACGAAAAGTGTCTGTTTATGGCCACTAAAAAAGGGAAGATAAAAAAAGTTTCTCTTTCCCGTTTTTCTAACTTAAGAAATATCGGGATTATTGCCATACGTCTCTTACCAGAAGATGAATTAATCGGGGTAAAGCTTGCCGAGGATAATGAAGATGTTATTTTAACTACTAAGCACGGAAAATCTATCCGTTTTTCAGGAGACCCGATAAGGTCCATGGGGAGAATCACCTTTGGGGTAAAAGGTATCATTTTAAGGGCTGAAGACTCTCTTGTAAAAATTAGTTTAGTCCCTCCGGGAACGGATAAATACTTATTGTTAGTTACCGAGAAAGGATTTGCTAAAAGAACCCTCTTAAAGGAATTCAGAGAATTTAAAAGACGAGGCAGTCAAGGGCTAAGATCTATTAAACTCACCGAAGAAAGGGGTTTAGTGGTAGATGTTAAAGTGGTGAGCGAAGAAGACGAGATAGTATTAATCAGCCAACAGGGGATTGTTATCCGGGTTCCGGTAAAAGAGATTCGTCATACCGGGAGATGCACACAAGGAGTTAGGGTAATGAACCTTGCGCCGGAAGACAAGGTGGCCAGCGTTGCCCTGGTATCGAGTGAAGATGTTGACCTAAGCTAAATAAGTTTAGGAAAACAAAAACAAAGATACCAACCCAACCCAGCGAAATTTTGACAAAATTAAATTTGAGTGCTAAAATTATAAAAATTTAATAACAGGCCGACGACGGGAAGAGTAGGTTGAAAATTTTTTACTGTAGAAATTTTTCGACCGAAGACCAACCCGGAGGCTTAAGATGAATCTTAAAAAAAGAGCAAATCTTTCGGGAGAAGACCGTTACAGCTATTAAGAGAGCTCTGAAAAATGCAATTTCGGAGAAATAAAGTGGAACCGCGGAAATCTTTCGTCTTTATATTTAACATATAAATATAAGGCGAAAGATTTTTTTATATACTAACGACTAATCTGAAAGGTTGGCAGATAATTATGAAGAAAAATACGATTAATATCGGGATATTAGGACTGGGCACAGTAGGTCAGGGCACCATTAAGATTTTACAGGAAAATAAAGAGTTTATCGAACAGGGAATATATCCTTATAAAATATCCCTAAAAAAGATTGCCGATAAAAACAAAGAAATAATCCTTGAGGATAAAAGTTATTATGAAATCTTAACCGATTCAGCCGAAGAAGTAGTTACTGATCCTGAAATAGGTATAGTCGTAGAGACTATCGGAGGGTTTGAACCGGCAAGGAGCCTAATCGTTAGAGCCTTAAAAAAGGGCAAGCATGTAGTTACTGCGAATAAAGAAGTAGTTGCCAAAGCGGGGTACGAAATATTGAACCTGGCTCAGAAGAATAAAGTGCATTTTCTCTTTGAGGCCAGCGTGGCAAGTGCAATTCCTATAATAGGAGCACTTTCCCGTTCACTTACTTCTTATCCGTTAAAAGAGATAGTGGGGATTTTAAACGGCACTACTAATTATATCCTTACCAAAATGAGCGAGGAAAATAGAGATTATGAAGATGCTTTAAAAGAAGCGCAAGAAAAAGGGTTCGCAGAAGTCGATCCCGATAAAGATATCAATGGATTTGATTCCCTTAATAAAATATTTATTCTCTCTGCTGTTGCTTTTAAGGCAAAGATCAACCCGAACAATATATACTATGAAGGGATAAAGAATATCTCCAAGACAGATATTGAATATGCCCGGGAATTAGGTTATAAGATTAAATTACTCGCCCTAGCTAAAAACGGAGGCAAAGAATTAGATATAAGGGTACACCCGGCCCTAATACGGGAGGGACACGATTTAGCAAGTATTGGCGGAGCTTATAATGCTATTTTGGTTCATGGAGAAGGGTTTGGGGATTTAATCTTTTCCGGCCTGGGAGCAGGAGCACTACCAGCTGGCAGTATGATTGTCAGCGATATAGTGGAAATAGTGAGAGATTATGATAATTATAATAGTAAATTTAAATATTTCGAGGAGAAAAAAGTAAAAGATTTTAAGCAAACCCATTCTTCTTATTATTTAAGGATCAGAGTAAAAGACCGGCCGGGAGTTTTGGCGGAAATTGCCAGCGCTTTTGCTAAAAACAAGGTTAGCTTTGCTTCGGTTATCCAGAAGGGCGAGCCAGGAGAGATAGTGGATATTGTCTTTTTAACCCACAAGGCCAAAGAAGGAGATACCCAGGAAGCACTTAAGGAAGTTGCCTGTTTGGACTGTGTAGAAAAAATATGCAATGTAATTAGAGTGGTGGAAATATAAATTAGCGTAGAGCGTGTAGCGTTTAGCGTATAGCATACAGCGCAAAACGCAAAGCCATAGCTTAAAATTTAAATACATTTTTTTGTCTCGCGTGTTATATAGTAAAAATGAAAAGATAAAGAAGTAAAAATAGAACTTAAAATTTAATATTGCGAGAAAAAGTTTTGAGTTTTGAATTATGGTTTTTCGCTTTTCGTTTTAAGCTTTTCGCTGTGTAATGATAACCGACAACTGAAAACTGTAATTAAAACTAACGACTATTTTAGAGGAGAGGATTTATGATAAAAATTAGAGTTCCGGCGACTACCGCTAACTTAGGGCCGGGTTTTGATTGCCTGGGTCTGGCTTTAAAATTATATTTAAATCTGGAGATAGAAGAAACAGAAGAGGACCTGGTTATTGAATACCAGGGAGAAGGAGCGGAAAAGTTTTCGGCCCAAAAGAAAGAGGATATCCTAATCTGGAAATCTATAAACCTGGTTTTAAAAAAAACTTATAAAGATATCCATAAAAAGGGATTAAAGATAAGAGCACTCAATGAAATACCTGTTACCAGGGGATTAGGTAGTAGTGCATCAGCAATAATAGGGGGAATCGTGGGGGCAGTTAGACTCTTTAATATTGATTTCACTAATCAGGAGATTCTTGAATTGGCTTTTTCTTTAGAAGGGCATATGGATAATATTGTCCCTGCTCTAATCGGGGGACTTACCCTGGCTTATAAAACAGGCCAAGAGGAGATAAAGTGGACCAGGATAAAAACCTCGCCTGATTTACGAATTGTGCTGGCGATACCGGAATTTAGTTTAAATACAAAAGAGATGAGAAAAGTTTTGCCCCAAAAAGTAACTTTACCCGAGGCGATATTTAATTTAAGCAGATCTGCTCTTTTGGTTAATGCCTTGCAAAATTCCGATTGGGAAGTGTTGGTTGAGGCTATGGAGGATAGACTGCATCAGCCTTATAGGACATCCTTTATCCCGGGGATTGAAGATATGTTCTCCCAAATTAAAAAAACGGGTTTAGCCGGTGCTGCCCTAAGCGGTTCTGGACCCTCGGTAGTTTCTTTAACCAAAAAGGGTAGAGAGGAAGCGATAAGCAAGATAATGAAAGACGCTTTTTTAAAAGCAGGGATAAATTGTCGTATCTTAGTGTTGGAAGCCGATTTGGAAGGAACAAAATTGATAGCGTAGAGCGTGTAGCGTTTAGCGTATAGAAATACAGTGATAAGTAATTTGTAATGAGTAATAAGATTATATTTCTGAATTTATAAAACAGGTTACTTGTTACATATTACACATTACATAATTTGCTGGATAACTGGTTAACTAATTTGACTGGAAGACTGGAAGACCGGGTGACCGGTAGACTGGAAGATTTTTTAGAGGAGTGAATCTTTTACTGATGAATAAAATTATAGTGCAAAAATACGGAGGAAGCTCGGTAGCAAATATCGAGCGGATAAAAAAGGTAGCCGAGAAAATAGTAGAAAAGGCAAAAGAAGGAAATAAAGTGGTGGTAGTAGTTTCGGCGATGGGGAAGACCACTGATGAATTAATCAAGATGGCTGGCAAAATTACCTCCTCTCCTAATGAGCGAGAATTAGATATGCTAATTTCTACCGGTGAACAGGTTTCTATCGCCCTACTGACTATGGCTATTCACTCCCTGGGCTGGGATGCTATCTCTTTTACCGGAATGCAGGCCGGAATTGTTACCAATGCCGTTCATACCAAAGCCAAGGTTGCCGCTGTAAACCATAAAAAAATAGAGTCAGCTTTGGAAAAAGGTAAGATAGTTATCGTAGCCGGTTTTCAAGGTATTGACGCCAATGGCGATATTACTACTTTAGGTAGAGGAGGATCAGATACTACCGCTATCGCCCTGGCTGCCCAACTGAAGGCGGACAGGTGTGAAGTCTATACTGATGTCGATGGAGTTTATACTGCTGACCCTCGAATTGTCCCTTCTGCCCGTCGAATTCCGGCAATCTCCTATGACGAGATGGCTGAGATGGCCAGTTTGGGGGCCAAAGTAATGCATTACCGGGCAATAGACCTGGCCAGAAATTATAAAGTAAAAATTTTAGTTAGATCGTCTTTTACTACAGGAGAAGGTACGCTTATAAAGGAGGCAGACCCGATGTTAGAAAAAGTAATCGTAAGAGGAGTAACCCAGGAAACCAATGTAGGTAAAATCGTCGTCCAGGGGGTTCCGGATGTTCCTGGCGTAGCTTATAAATTGTTTAAAGCCCTAGCCGAAAAAGAGATAATTGTAGATATGATTATCCAAAGCGCTCATCATAATCAGGTTAATGATATAGCCTTTACCGTTGCTTTGAACGATTTTAATAAGGCTATCCAAATTTCCAAACAAATAGCAGATAAAATTGGGGCCAAAGGAGTAATATCCGAACCGGAAGTAGCCAAAGTCTCCATCGTGGGAGCAGGCATTACCAGCGACCCGGGTATGGCCGCCAGGATGTTCGGTGCCTTAGCCAAAGAAGGGATAAATATAGATATGATCAGCACTGCCGGTATCAGAATATCCTGTCTAATCAGCTCTTCCCGCATAGAAGATGCAGTAAGATCAGTCCATAAAGAATTTAATTTAGATAAAGCAGGTGAAGAAAAATGAAAACATATAATGTTGCCGTAGTAGGGGCTACCGGAGCGGTTGGAGAAGAAATGAGATTGGTTTTAGAACAAAGAGAATTTCCGGTGAAAAAATTAAGCCTTTTTGCCTCTGGTCGTTCAGCGGGCAAAGAATATGAATTTAAGGGAGGTAAGGTCGTAGTCCAGGAATTAAAAGATGATTCTTTTGGCGGAATCGATATCGCCCTTTTTTCAGGAGGAGACGAAGTAAGTAAGTATTTTGCTCCCCTTGCTGTTCAGCAGGGAACCATAGTAATAGATAATGGTAAATATTTTCGTATGGACCCCGATGTTCCCTTAATAGTTCCGGAAGTAAATCCAGATGATTTAAAATGGCACAAGGGTTTAATCGCCAATCCCAACTGTTCTACTATTCAGATGGTAATGGCCTTAAAGCCGATCTATGATGAGGTAGGGATAGAAAGAGTGGTTGTAGCTACTTATCAGAGCGTTTCCGGAATCGGGAAAGAAGCTATAGCAGAATTAAAAGCCCAAACAGCCTCTATTGCCAAAGATGAAGAATTCGAGATCAAAGCTTATCCTTACCAGATAGCTTTTAATCTTCTCCCCCACATCGGTTCTTTTACTGAGAACGGCTATACTACAGAAGAGATGAAGATGTTAGATGAAACCAGAAAGATATTGGGAGACGATAATATCCGAGTTGCCGCTACCACGGTGAGAGTCCCGGTCTATCGGGCTCATTCGGAAGTAGTCCACGTAGAAACCAAAAAGAAAATTTCTCTTCAGAGAACCCGGGAAATATTGAGTGCCTTTCCCGGGATTAAAGTAATTGACAATCCGGAAAAATTAGAATATCCCCTACCTTTATTTGCCGAGGGGAAGGATGAAGTCTTTGTAGGCAGAATCAGAGAAGATATCTCTACCGAAAACGGCCTGGTGATGTGGATAGTCTCTGATAACCTGCGAAAAGGCGCTGCCCTGAATGCCGTCCAAATCGCCGAACAGCTAATAAAATGATAGGGGACAACTTTACAGATACATTCACACTATTTTTTAGTCGGAGGGAATAATTGTTACTGAATAGTAAAAATATCCATATATTAAAAAAAGAGGGAAAAGAAATATTATTAGTGGGTACTGCTCATGTCTCTAAAGAGAGTGCCCGGGAAGTGAAAGAATTAATTGAGCAAAAAAAGCCGGATAGTGTCTGTATAGAGCTGTGTTCTGCCCGCTATAACAGTATAAACAATCCGAACAAATGGAAAAATATGGATATTATCACCATAATCAAACAAAAAAAGGCCCTGCTCCTCCTGGCTAATTTAATTTTATCTTCTTTCCAGAAGCGATTAGCCCAGCAATTAGGAATTAATCCGGGTCAGGAGATGATTCAGGCTATTTCTTCAGCAAAAGAGATAAATGCCCATCTGGTTCTTGCCGACAGAGATATCCAGGTCACTTTTACCCGTGTCTGGAAAAAGCTCAGTCTCTGGGGAAAAATGCGCATACTTTTTATGCTAATCTTCAGTATGTTCAGCAAAGAAAAAATTTCGGAAGAAGAAATTGAAAGACTAAAATCAGAAGATATTCTTACTGCTGCCTTAAGCGAATTAGCCCGTTCCTTTCCCCGATTGAAGAATACTTTGATAGATGAAAGAGATCAATACTTGGCTGAAAAAATAAAACTGGCCCCGGGCAATAAAGTCATTGCTGTTGTCGGTGCCGGGCATATACCGGGAATTAAAAAGGAAATAGGTAAAGAGCATGATTTAATTGCCCTTACCAAAATACCTTCTGCTTCCAACTACATAAAAGTATTGGTCTGGGGTATCCCCCTGGTAATCATTGCTATTATTGCCTCTACCTTTAGCTATTCTCCCCCTGTCGGCTTCAAGCAAATTACTCAATGGTTTTTATGGAATGGCTCTCTATCTGCACTGGGAGCATTAATAGCCATGGCGCACCCTCTCTCTATGCTTACTGCCTTTATTGCTGCTCCTTTTAGTTCCTTAAATCCTCTTTTGGCTGCCGGGTGGTTTGCCGGTATTGTGGAAGCCCTGATCAGGCGTCCCCGGGTAGAAGATTTCGAACAACTGGGGAATATCACTACCCTTAAAGACTTTTTTCATAATCGGGTGACTAAAATATTACTGGTAGTGGCTCTTACCAATCTGGGAAGTATGGCAGGGACATTTATCGGTGGAGCAAAAGTAATTCAGCTCTTTATCAATACCATCAATCCTTAAAATTCTAAAAATAGGATGTGTCCCTATTTTTTCAAACAGATAGAAGAAGAAGTCATGGTCTGTGTATGCCAAGTCGTTGTTCGGTTGCTTGTAAAATCATTTTTAACGTTTCGCCATATGATATCCCTGCAATCTCGGCCATCTTGACCAGATGACCATCCCAGCACCAACCCGGGTTGGGATTTACTTCAAGGAGCTTTGGGGTGCCATTAGCATCGACTCTCCAGTCAAATCGACAGTAATCTTTACATTCCAACCTCTCGGATAGTTTCAAACAACACTCTATAATAAATTTTTCTATATCTTCCGGAAGGTCAGCAGCGGTAGATTTTATATTCCAGTAAGGTGATTCCGGGAGCCACTTAGACTCGTAACCGCATATCTGTGGCAAGTTTTCTGGCAGCAATGAATAATCTGCCATAATGATAGGTAAGACGGTATAGGGTTCAGGAGGATTTCCTATTATCCCGACACTAAGGTCTTTTCCGGTAAGAAGTTCCTCAATCAGAATGGGTTTATCGTAACCAAATTTTTCCCTGATCTCTGAAATAGCATTTACTAATTCTTCAAAATTATTTGCAACGCACATCTGGGTAATCCCAAAACTGGAATCTCCGAAGTTGGGTTTTGCAATTACCGGAAAACTAAAGGGCAATTCAAAGGTAGTGTCTTCGGGCTTAATAAAGAAAGCTTCCGGTACCGGGATTTCCATCTCCCTGGCAATTCCACGTACTAATGATTTGTCATAACAGTAAGCAAGGCATTGGGGCCCTGAGCCGGTGTATGCTACACCGAGCATTTCCAGCAAAGAGGGTATATGGAGCTCTTTTTGCGCATCATTATAGTAACCTTCATCACACAGGTTAAAGGCAAAATTAATTTTCTCTTTCACTTTTATTAGGTCCTGTATTAAAGTATCGTGATTGGTTAGATAAGTAAAATTAAAATTTTTCAGTTCCTTTAATCCTGATTTTAATTGGTCTATAGTGTAAAAATCATCATCATCAAAGATGGTA
>JAKLPU010000078.1:0-3921 GCA_022013755.1 Candidatus Atribacteria bacterium
TAATAGATGGTTTCTTGTACAAATCACCGGCTAAAGGTAGATTAGAGGGGTACAAGAAGGCCCTGAAGGAATACGGAATACCTTGGGATGATTCTCTCATAAGCGTTGGTGATATAAGTATGGAAGATGGGCATAAAAGGACAAAGCAGATGCTGGAAAAAAATCTGAATTTTACCGCTATCTTTGCTTACAACGATATGATGGCCTTTGGGTCTATGCAGGCTATCCGGGAAAAAGGATTAAGAATACCTGAGGATATCGGATTAGTTGGTTATGATGATATCCCCTTTTGCTCTCTTACGTCTCCTGCATTAACTACTATCAGATTAAAGAAACAGGAATTAGGTATAGAAAGTGTTAAACTATTACTTTCTCGTATAAATGGTAGCCGGAAAAAGATGAAAAAGATAATGTTAGATGTAGAACTAATCAGCAGGGAAACATAGTTAATATTACCGAAGAACAAATTTTAAAAATGAATGAAAGAAGGTGGTATAAAATAAAAAATAATAGTTAATATTACCGAAGAACAAATTTTAAAAATGAAAGAAGGTGGTATAAAATAAAAAATATATGTAGTTTATAATTTTAATTCATTACAAAGAAAGGAGTTAAGAATGAAAAAATCATTATTATGGATAGTAGTGCTGGTATTAAGTATGTCAATGGTTGTGGCTTTTTCACTTGCAGGTTATAAAACTACTGCGGCAGCTGAAACTACTGCAGCCAAAACAACAACAGAGACACCAGTTGAGCAAGTGAAATTAACTTATATGATTAACTTTGCTGGAGGAGCCATTACAGACGCAACTCAAGTGGCTGTTGATGCATTTAATGCAGAAAATGCTGACATTGTAGTAGAACTAATTCCTGGTAGCTCGGATTATGAATCTTTATTGAAAGCAAAAATGGCAGCTAATGCGTTACCTGATATGTGGGCAACTCATGGATGGTCAATTGCACGTTACAGCGAATATTTGACACCACTTGAAGATCAATCATGGGCAGATTCCATAACTACTATACTTAAATCAGTAATTACAGACAAAGATGGACATGTATATGTTTTACCAATCGATGTAGATATTGCTGGTGTGATTTACAACAAAGATGTGGTAGCCAAAGCAGGCGTGGATGTAGCAACGATTAAGAATTGGGATGATATGTTTGCAGCTATGGAAAAGATAAAAGCAATTGGTGTAACTCCTGTTCATATGGGAGGTAAAGACCACTGGACAATAGGTAATTTCCTTGATTGGGCAGCTCCTTCTGTTTATATTACTGATGCGAACAACTATTCAGGGGATGATTTAAAAGCAGGAATTTTTGATACAGCAAAATGGGAAATAGTTGCAGGTTTTATGAAGGCGTTACAAGACAAAGGTTATGTTAATGTGGATGTGTTAACATCTACATTCGGAGACTCTGCGCAAGCATTAGGCGAGGGCGCAGTGGCTTTTGAATTTTATGGTAATTATGGTGTAACTGAAGCGTTGACTTATGCTCCGAATGCAAACTTAGGATTTTTCCCAATTCCAGCTTATTATGCTGGTGATGAACCATCCTTAATATCTGGAGAACATAATACTATAGGTATTTGGAAAGACACAAAATATCCTGAACAATGCAAAAGATTCTTGGCATATTTAGCTCAACCTGAAGTTATGAGTGCACTTGCAACTAGTGGTGGTATGGCAGCAGGTCTAACAACTGTAACAAGCGATACAGGAATTTTAATTGCTAGTTATGAATTATGGAGTGATGTTGAAGCGTTCGGATATTTTGATAGAGAATTCTTACCAAGTGGTATGTGGGATGTAATGTGTTCAACTGGCGCAGGCATACTTTCAGGAGATATGACAGCTAAAGGTGCTGCTGAAATAATGCTTAGAGATTTTAAACAATTGTATAAGTAAGATTGTTGGACGTTAGTATCATTAAACGTAGTTTGAATAAGGCTGGAATAAAAGGATAAAAATTTTATTCCAGCCTTAAGTTGATAAATTGTTTCTTAAGCAGGAGCTTATGCAAATTAAGAAAATCAAAAAAAATAATATTAATATCATGTATATACCGGCGCTAGTTTTATTTGCCATATTTGTTGTTTATCCTTTTATAATGGGTATTAGATATTCATTTCTGAATTGGAACGGATATTCACAAACATCTAGTTTCGTAGGATTGGAAAACTTTAAATACCTATTCAAAGATCCTAATTTGTTACTTTCCTTTAAGAACACTCTCATTTATGGTTTTGGTAGTACTTTATTTCAACAGATATTAGGACTTTCTTATGCTTTGCTTTTAAACAGCTATTTTAGAATTCGTACTATCGCTAGAACGTTTATTTATTTACCCGTGCTAATTGCTGCAGTCATTATGGGTTATATGTGGTATTTTTTATTTCAATATAATCAGGGTGCATTAAATGATGTGCTGGGTTTGTTTGGTCTTGATAAATTGGATTGGTTAGCAAATGGTTCCCGTGCAGTTGGGCTTATTGTTTTAGTAAATACATTGCAGTATTGTGGTATATCAATGATTATTTATCTGGCTGGCTTACAAAGCATACCAGATATTTATTTTGAAGCCGCAAATATTGATGGAGCATCTGCATTTGCAAAATTTAAACATATTACACTACCACTCCTTATGCCAGCAATTGTGACGAGCCTAACAATAAATTTAATTGGTGGATTAAAGCTCTTTGATGTCATTAAAGCACTCACTAATGGTGGACCGGGTTATGCGACACATTCTATTTCAACTCTTATTGGCTACTCTTATTTTAATAGCCAAAAGGCTGGATATGCATCGGCTATGGGCATCTTTTTGTTTGCCTTGATCATGTTTGTAAGTGTAGTACTTCAATATTCCTTGAAAAGTAGGGAGGTTGAATATTAGTGAAAATCTCAAATATAATCAAAACAATTGTAGCACTCATAATAGCAGCAGTTCATTTCTTACCAATCTACATTGCAATAGTGTTGGCATTAAAACCTAAAACAGATTCTTCATCAAGATGGTTGTTGCCAAAACAACTCTATTTGGAAAATTTCACTAGGGCAATTGAAAATGCTCATATTTTTACTGCGGTTAAGAATAGTGTTATTATAACATTAGTTACAGTATTTTTGGTAATATTAATTGGGGGCATGGCAGCTTACCCTCTTGCAAGGAACAAAATAAAATTTAACAAATACATTTTGATACTCATTATTGGTGTTATGATGGTGCCTCCTCTTAGTATAATCGTACCATTGCTTACCATGTTTTCTAGAATTGGTGCTGTAAGTACTTATTGGGGTATTATTTTAGTAAACACAACCTATTTATTACCTTTAAGTATCTTTTTATATACCAAATTTATCTCTACAATTCCAGTAAGCTTAGATGAAGCTGCAACAATAGATGGGTGTAGTAAATTCAGTGTATTTTTTAGGATTATTTTACCCCTATTAAAACCTGTAACAACAACAGTAGCGATTCTTACTGGTGTTGCTGTATGGAACGAATATCAGTTTGCTTTATATCTCATACAAGCGCCTAAAAAAAGAGTTGTTACATTAGCTGTTGCATCATTCTTCGGAATACAGTCATTGTACTTAGGAGCTGCTGCTGCTACTGCAATTATTGCAATCCTACCTATACTAATTTTGTATGTCTTTTTGCAAAAATATTTTGTAGAGGGCGTATCTTTGACCGGGATGAAAGGATAGTACATTTTTGCATTTAGAGAAAGGAGTTTTTGACGGATATATTAAATTTACTAAAAAGATACGATAAATGGTATCTTGGAGGAGGGAATAAACTTACCTGGACTCCAACCTTCCCGCTATTTTTAAACTTCCCCGGTTTCTGGGATTTTGCAAGTTATTACAACCAGAGAATAGAACCCTGCTTTACGATTACTTTTCTTGA
>JAKLPU010000079.1:0-5930 GCA_022013755.1 Candidatus Atribacteria bacterium
GATTATCATTGCAACATTGAAAATATCAGGAATTTTTCTATAATCGCCCATATTGATCACGGAAAATCAACCATAGCTGATCGGTTACTGGAATTTACCGGAACAATTTCGGAGAGAGAAAAAAGAGAACAGATATTGGACGATATGGATTTAGAAAGAGAAAAGGGGATAACTATTAAATCAAAAGCAGTAAGATTATATTATCACTCCAAAGATGGGAAGGAATACATTTTAAATTTAATTGATACCCCGGGACATGTTGATTTTTCATATGAAGTATCTCGTAGTCTTGCGGCATGTGAGGGTGCTTTGTTGGTTGTTGATGCATCTCAAGGTGTCCAAGCACAAACCATAGCAAATATTAATTTAGCACTAAAAAGTAATTTGAAAATTATTCCGATAATTAATAAAATTGATCTTTCTACAGCAAACCCAGATAAAGTTACTAAAGAATTACAAAATATTTCAGAAATAAAAGAAGAGGAAATAATTTTAGCAAGTGCCAAAGAAGGAATCGGAACTTCTGATATTTTAGAAGCAATTGTCAATAGAATTCCACCACCAAAAGGGAGTTTGAATCTGCCCTTAAGAGCACTTATATTTGACTCGATCTACAATTCATACAAAGGAACAATTGTCTATGTTAAGGTAGTAGATGGTGTAATAAAGCCAGGTATGTTTATTCAAACTATGTCTAATAACATAAAATATGAAGTTGCAGAAGTAGGAATTTTTCGTCCTAAAATGCAGACCATAAAAAAACTTACTGCCGGGGAAGTGGGATATATAATAGCCGGATTTAAAAATATTAAAGATACTCACGTAGGTGATACTATTATCGATGCTTCTAACCCATCCCGAGAAAGCCTTCCCGGATATAAAAAGGTTACACCTTTGGTTTTTTGCAGTATCTATCCGATTGATAATAAGGAATACGAGAATCTAAAGATTGCTCTGGAGAAGCTTAAACTGAACGATTCATCTCTTTTTAGTGAAGACGAAACATCAGAAGCCTTAGGTTTTGGCTTTAGGTGTGGGTTTTTAGGATTGCTGCATATGGAGATTATCCAGGAAAGATTAGAACGGGAATATAACATGAATTTAATCGCCACTACCCCGAGTGTAATGTATCAAGTAACTAAAAAAAATGGGGAAATGTTAAAAATAAGTAACCCTGCCTCTTTCCCTTCAAGAAATGATATTGAAAAGATTGAAGAACCATATGTAAAAGTAAATATCATTACTCCCAGCAAGTGTATTGGCGCAATTATGGATTTAGTTCAGGAAAGAAGGGGAATCTTTAAAAATATGGAATATATTGACGAAAATATTTTAAGATTAGATTATCATCTGCCCTTAAATGAAATTATTTTAGATTTCTATGATAAATTAAAATCGATAAGCAGCGGGTATGCTTCGCTTGATTACGAAATTATAGGATATCAGTTCTCAGAATTGGTAAAAGTCGATATATTGGTTAATCATCAATTAGTGGATGCCCTATCTTTTATCATATATAAAGATAAGGCGTATACACGGGCAAGAAAGTTAGTAGAAAAATTAAAAGAAATTATCCCTCGCCAAATGTATGAAGTTCCACTGCAAGCGACAATTGAAAGAAAAATTATTGCTCGAGAAACCATAAAAGCACTAAAAAAAGATGTATTAGCTAAATGTTATGGAGGAGACATTACCCGTAAAAGAAAGCTGTTGGAAAAACAAAAAGCCGGGAAAAAAAGAATGAAAAAAATTGGAAAGGTGGAAATTCCACAAGAAGCATTTTTGGGGATATTAAAAATTTAATTAGGTGATAAATAATGAAATTAGGATTGTATCTACATTTCCCTTTTTGTATATCAAAATGTCCTTATTGTGACTTTAATTCTTACCAATTGAAAGAAGATAATCAAATTTCTCCCTACATTTCCGCTTTATATCAGGAGATAACCGCTTATTCTCAAAAATTAAAAAAGAGAGATATAAAGACTATTTATTTGGGAGGCGGTACTCCCACTATTTTATCGGGAGTTCAGATTTATAATATATTAGAATTTTGTAAAGATAAATTTACTATTGATAAAAATGCAGAGATAACCATAGAAGCAAATCCGGGGACATTAGATGGTGAAAAAATAAAGTTACTCATTGAATCGGGAATAAACAGATTAAGTTTAGGAGCCCAGAGTTTCAATGATTTATTTTTAAAAAAATTAGGCAGAATACATAATACGCAAGATATTATCGATTCGTATTTTTTAGCTCGAGAAATAGGATTTAGTAATATCAATATAGATATCATGTTTGCTTTGCCAGGTCAAACTACAGAAGATTTTCAAGCTACATTGAAAAAGGCTGTTTCCTTGAAGCCAGATCACTTATCCCTGTATAACCTGACCATAAAACCAGGGACAGAATATTATGAAAATTACAAAAGCAATACCTTAAAGCTTCCCTCGGAAGATGAAGAATTTGATATGTATAACTGGGCAATAAATTTTCTCAAAGAAAATAATTTTGAGCACTACGAGATAGCGAATTTTGCAGGCCCTCATAAGAGATCGCTGCATAACCAAATTTATTGGCAAAATCAACCATATTTAGGAATAGGAGCAGGAGCATATTCTTTTATAAGAGGTTATCGATATATGAATTTCAAAGATCCGGCAAAATATATCAAAGAAGTAATGAACGATAAATTACCTATAGACCATGGAGAAAAATTATCCCTAAGAAATAGAATGATAGAAACCATCATTTTAGGTTTGAGAACCAAAGATGGTGTAAGTTATAAAAAATACAAGACAAGATTTGGGATTAACCTTAATGATATTTTTTCTAAACAGATTGATAAATTAGTCAATTTAGGACTGTTAAAAAAAGACGATTGTAAAACAGTATTAACCAAAAAGGGTATTTTTCTGGCTAATACTGTTTTTAGGGAATTTGTTGATTAATTTTTCGAAACATCTTGACAAATAGATTCTATGGTGATATCTTATTTAAGGTAATTAGCACTCTCCCTATGAGAGTGCTAATAGGGGTGTATAATGGAATTAAACGAAAGAATGAAAACTATATTAGCAGCCGTGGTGCATAGTTATTTTACTACCGCTGAACCGGTTAGTTCATCTATTATTGCTCAAAAATATCATTTAAACTTAAGTACCGCCACAATAAGGCATGAAATGTATCTATTAGAAAAAAATGATTACTTATGGCAGCCACATACCTCATCGGGGAGAATTCCAACCGATAAAGGCTATAGATTTTATGTAGATAATTTGATGGTAAAAAACTATTTACAGGAAAAAGAAAAGAGAGAGATTATCCAGATTTATAAAAAAAGCAAAGAGTTTGAAGAAGCGATGAAGATGACTTCTCAATTATTATCCAAGTTAACTGACAATATAGGGGTTGTATTAGCACCGGTTATTTATAATAATATAGTAAAGGAGATTCAGTTTGTACCGGTAGGATATAATCGTATTTTGACAGTTATCGTTACCGATGCGGGATTAGTCTGCCAAAAAATAGTTAACGTTTCCGGAGAAATAAACAAAGATAGATTAAACTATCTATCTAATTTTATCAATAGTAAATTAGCAGAAAAAGATATAAATATAACAAATTTAAATAATATATTATTGGATGAATTAGAAAAAATTATATCACTTCAGGAAAGATTTAATTATGTTTATAATTTTTTAGAAGAATGTTTTAATATTAGATATTCTGAAAATAAAGTTTATTTAGATGGTAGAATTAACCTAATGAAACATCCTGAGTTTAAAGAAACAGATAAACTAAATTATATCTTATCACTTATCGAAGAAGAAAATATATTAGCCGCCACAATAAGAGGATATTTAGGTTTTAGAAAGACGAAAATAATTATCGGCAAAGAAAGTAAACTAAAAGAAATGCAAAATTGTAGTCTGGTAACAAGTGAATATAGCATAAAAGGTAAGTCAGCTGGGGCAATAGGAATTTTAGGACCAACCAGAATGGATTATCCCAGAATGATTTCTATTACTGAATACATCTCGGATAAATTAAGTGAGATATTATCCGAATTTTAAGATTTTTTCATAATGCTTACTCTTGGAGGATTAATAATGTGTAACAAAAAAGATGAAAAGGAATTGCAGGAAAAAGCAAAATTAACAGAAAGTAAAAAATATAAATCAATGAATAAAGAAGAAATAATTCGAAAAATAATAGAAAAAGAGGAAGCATTAAAAAATATAGAAGAGGAATTGTCAGAAACCAAGAAATTGGTTCAAGAAAAAGATAATTTATCCAAAGAATATCTGAAGCATTTGGAAAGATTACAAGCTGATTTTGATAATTACAAAAAACGGCAGGAAAAAAAACAGAAGGAATTTATTGAATTTGCTAACGAGGAGCTTATAAATAATTTATTATCTGTATTAGATAACTTAGAAAGAGCTTTAGATTCTACTGAAAATGAAAAAGATACCAAGGCTATAAAAGAAGGTATTAATAATACCTTAAAAGAATTTCGTAATATTTTAAACAAAGAAGGGGTTAAACCTATGCAATCAATTGGTCATAGATTTGATCCTTATAAACATGAAGCGGTAATGAGAATAGACACAAATAAATATTCTGAAGATACGATTACAGAAGAATTCCGAAAAGGTTACTATATAAAGTCAAAAGTATTAAGACCAGCAATGGTAAAAGTTGCGGTTTCAACTAAAGAGAAAAAAGATACCCACAAAAAATAATTTAAATTAAAGGATATTAAGAAAAGGAGAAATGATATTATGGGAAAAATAATTGGAATCGATTTAGGAACAACTAATTCTGTTGTCGCAGTTATAGAAGGCGGAAAACCGGTTATCATAGAAAACGCAGAAGGTGGTAGAACTACACCTTCTATAGTTGCATTTACAAAAAAAGGCGAAAGGTTGGTAGGTTTGTTAGCCAAGAGACAAGCAGTTACCAATCCTGAAAATACAATATTTTCGGTTAAAAGACTTATTGGTAGAAGATACAATGACGAGCTAGTGAAAAAAGCAAAAAAAATCTTACCTTTTAAAATAATTCCCGGGGAACACACTGACATTAAAATTGAAGCCAAGGGCAAAGCTTACAGTCCACAAGAAATTTCAGCTATGATATTACAAAAACTTAAAAAATCTGCTGAAGATCATATTGGTGAAAAAATAAGTGATGCAGTTATTACCGTACCAGCATACTTTAATGATAATCAGAGAGAAGCAACCAAGAGTGCCGGGAAAATTGCCGGTTTAAATGTCGTAAGGATTATAAACGAACCTACAGCAGCAGCCTTTGCTTATAAATTTGATAAGATAGATAAGAAAGAATACGAAAAAGTTGCAGTTTTTGATCTTGGAGGCGGAACTTTTGATATATCTATTTTAGATATTGGTAAAGAAGGTGTTTATGAAGTAAAATCAACTAATGGTAATACTTTCTTGGGCGGAGATGATTTTGATCAAATAATAATAGATTGGTTAGTGGATAATTTTAAAAAAGAAAATGGCATAGATTTAAAAAATGATCAAATGGCCTTGCAAAGATTAAAGGAAGCAGCAGAAAAAGCAAAATGTGAATTATCTTCATCATTAGAAACTGAGATTAATTTACCTTTCATTACTGCTGATGCCAGCGGACCTAAACATTTAAATGTTACACTAACTCGTGCAAAATTAGAACAGCTTACTGCTGACCTTATTGAGAGCACCGTTAAGCCCTGCTATATAGCACTTGAAGATGCTAAATTAAAAGCAGAAGATATAGATGAGGTAATTTTAGTTGGCGGGCAAACCAGGATGCCCAAAGTACAGGAAACTGTAAAGAGAATATTTGGAAAAGATGCAAATAAAGTAGTTAACCCAGATGAAGTGGTGGCAATGGGAGCCGCAATTCAAGCCGGACAA
>JAKLPU010000080.1:0-5472 GCA_022013755.1 Candidatus Atribacteria bacterium
AGCATCAATAACTTCCTTAATTAATTCGATAGTATCCTTATCTAAAGTACTCATATGATTTTTAACCTTAATTCCTTCTTCATTTAAAAACCCTATCAGTTCTTTAGCCGGTATTTTTAATTCTTCAGCTAATTCATACACTCTCATTTTCATTGTATATCGCCTCCACTCCATAAGTTATATAAGTATTATTATATTTATTATATTAAATATTTTTATCTTATGTTCTTTATTAGTATCTATCTAACTTTGTATTTTAAACTAACGACTATTTACTATTCACTAACGACTAATTATTTTCGCCTATATTTTTTAAAAAAGCCTTTCTTAAATCCTCAAGTGTTTGCAGCGGAATATCTTGCTTTAAGGATTTATTTAAACTATTTTCTCTAAAGGCAATATCCAAACATTTAACATTGCCACAAAGATAGGCTCCTCTTCCTGATTTTTTACCTGTCTTATCAATTTCAATTTTTCCATCAGGTGTTCTTATTATTCTAATCATCTCTTTTTTTGGTTTTTTACATTTACAACCAATACAAGTTCTTACAGGTATCTTTAGATTTTTTATCATTTGTAAATACCTTTTTAAGATTAATGTTATTTTTTCTCTAAATCATTTTTTGAATCCGGATCATTCTCCTCTTTATGCTCTGATTCACTTTTTATATCTATTTTCCATCCGGTTAATTTTGCAGCAAGCCTTGCATTTTGTCCTTCTTTTCCAATTGCTAAAGAAAGCTGCTGGTCAGGTACAATTACCGTAGCAGTCTTTTCCTTTTCAAAAAGATTTACCAGTAAAACTTTAGCTGGACTTAAAGAATTAGCAATAAATGTTTTTTCATCACCACTCCATTTTATAATATCAATTTTTTCATCTTTTAATTCCTGCATAATTAATTTTATTCGTGAACCCCTATCACCTATACATGCCCCTATCGGGTCTACCCTTTCATCCTTAGAATAAACTGCAACTTTTGATCGCTTACCTGCTTCACGAGCAATATTTTTAATCTCAACCAGTCCCTCATGAATCTCGGGGACTTCCAATTCAAACAAACGTTTTAATAATTCAGGATGGGTTCTGGATGCAAGTATCTTGGGCCCTTTAGATGTTTTTGTTACTTCAAGGATATAAATTTTAATTCTTTTTCCCTTGTAGTATTCTTCATTTCTTATTTGCTCGTTCGGTAAAAGTAGGGCTTCCGTTCTTCCTAAATCTATAATAACGTTTCTATGTTCTATCCTCTGCACAACTCCGGTAACAATATCTCTCTCTTTATCAATGTATTTTTCATAAATTACATTTCTTTCTGCTTCTCTAATCTTTTGGACTATTACTTGTTTTGCTGTTTGAGCAGCTATTCTTCCAAATTCTTTCGGCGTAGTTTCTATTAAAATAGTATCCTCTATATTGTACTTTCCCTTATTTGATATTGGCAAATCATCTATACAAACTTCTTTTAAAGGTTCTGAAACTTTCTGTACAATGGTTTTCTTGGCGTATACTTTAACCTCCCCACTGTCTTTAGAAATATCTATTTTTATATCATCTATATTACTTGAAAAATTTTTTCTATATGCTGAAGCTATCGCTGATTCAATCGCCTCTATTAATATATCTTTGGATATTCCTTTTTCTTTTTCTATCTCATCTAATACTTTTGCTAAATTTATGTTCATAGACAATATACTTTATCCTCCTTCCTATTAAAATGTGTCAAGTGAATTAATTGCTTAATATATAACAAAAGAGTGGTTTTCAATACCACTCTTTTGAGGAGAACAACCTTTTTGCTTAAGCACAATAATTATAACATAAAACTATTATTTTAGCAATATTTTTGAAACGATATACTTAGAAGAGATTTTATTTAATTTAACACTAACTATTTCACCTTTTTTACCGATAAAATCAGGAATTATTATTTTAATATAATTGGAGGTGATACCGCGGGAATAGATTCTTCCTTCTTGGTCTTTTATCTCGTCCTCAACCAAAATTTCAGCCATTGAATTGAGGAATTTTTTTTGAAAATCATAAAATAATTCTTTAGATAATTCTTGTAACTTTTTACTTCTTTCTTTTTTGGTTCTATTATCGACTTTATTGGGCAACAAAGCTGCTAAGCACTCTTTACGATCAGAATATTGAAAAACGTGTATTTTTGCAAAGCAATTTTTTCGAGCAAAATTAACGGTTTTACTAAAACTATTATTATCTTCATTAGGGAAACCCACCATAATATCAGTAGTTATGGCTATATCAGGCATTGTTTCTTTTATCAAGGAGATCTTTTGGTAAAAAATCGAGGTATCGTAAGGACGATTCATAAAATTAAGAATTTTATTATCACCGCTTTGCAGAGGAATATGTAGGTGATGACAAAACTTAGAACAGTTCTTAAAAATATTTAATAATTCTGCATCGATGTCTATTAATTCTATTGAACTTAAACGAATTCTTTTTATTCCCTTAAAATTGCTAATCAGAGAAATTAATTTTGCTAAATTTGTTTTTCCTTTATCTATATCCCTACCGTATGAACCCAAATTAATTCCTGCGAGGACTACTTCTTTCACTCCATTACTGCTTAAATTAGACACTTCTTCCATTACCTCTCCTGCGGATCTACTTCGATTGGGACCTCTAACATATGGAACTTTACAATAAGCACAAAATCTATTGCAGCCATCTTGTATTTTTAGCCAGGAGCGGGTATGCAAGCTACTTGATTTGTTTTTAAGAATATTGTCATATTTTTTCAGATATTTTGCAGGCTTTACTCTAATAACCGTATCATGAAAATCTATTTTTTCTAATTGTTGTAAAATATCATTTTTTTCCCCATTCCCTGCTATCAGACTGATCCCTTCTATTTTTTGTAGATCTTCATAATTAGATTGTGCATAGCAGCCGGTTGCAATTATTTTTGCTTTTCTGTTTTGGCGGATAGCTTTTCTTATCATCTGTTTAGATTTTCGATCTGCTTCTTGGGTGACAGTGCAAGTATTTATTATGTATACATCAGCATTTTGGTGAAAATCTACTATTTGAAAGCCTTTGTCTTTAAAAAGATTGATAATGCTTTCTGTCTCGTATTGATTTATTTTACATCCGAGTGTTTTTAGGGCAACTTTAATAATAAATGCTTCTCCTTTTTTTTAGTTATTTATTTTACCCAAAAGCATCTTTTATTTTCGAAAAAATACCTTTCTCTCCTAATTTCTCTAAATCTTCGCCACTTATTTTTGCATATTCTAATAATAAATTCCTTTGCTGATCATTCATCTTTTTAGGTATTTCCAATATGATTTTAACATATTGATTTCCTCGCTGCTGAGTTCCAATTTTAAATATTCCTGTTCCTCTAAGTCTAAAGATACTATTTGGCTGGGTGCCAGCGGGTATTTTTAGTTTTACTTTTTCTTCCAAGGTGGGGACAGTAGTTGTTCCACCTAATGCGGCTTTTACAAAACTAATTGAATGGGTACAACTTATATCTATTCCTGTACGTTTAAATATCTTATGAGGTTTTACCTGTAAAACGATGTATAAATCGCCAGAAGGACCACCTCTTTCTCCCGGTTCTCCCATTCCAGATATTCGTAACCTATGCCCGGTATCAACACCAGCAGGTATTTTTACTTTTACTACTCTATTTTTCTTTACTTTCCCAGTACCCCTACAATTAATACATATATCCTTTATTATCTTACCTTCACCCGCGCACCGAGGGCAGGTATTTATATTAACAAATTGGCCAAACATTGTACTTTGAGTGCTTTTAATCTCACCCGTACCGTGGCAATCAGGGCAGGTCTGTGGAGAAGTCCCGGGTTTGGCTCCGCTTCCCTTACATTTTGAACAATTTTCCCAGGTAGGTACTTCTATTTTGGTTTCCTTGCCAAAGGCAGCATCTTCGAAACTTATTTCTAAATTATATCTTAAATTAGCTCCTCTTTGAGGACGCACTCTTCCTTCACTTCCTCGAGTTCTTGCTCCAAAAAAAGAATCAAAAATATCACTAAAATCTCCGAAGTTACCGGAATCAGAAAAACCTCTTCCCTGAAAATCAAACCCTCCCATGTCTTCGGCTGAACCAAATTGATCATACCTTGCCTTCTTTTCCGGGTTGCTAAGTACTTGGTAGGCTTCATTGATTTCTTTAAATTTCTTTTCAGTATCACCATCAGATGAATTTCTATCAGGATGGTATTTAAGGGCAAGCTTTCTGTATGTTTTTTTTATTTCTTCCGGAGTAGCGTCTTTTTTTATTCCTAAAACTTCATAGTAGTCTTTTTTTGTCAATTAATGTTTACCTCTTTCCTCGTATTGCGTATATATTATAGCGTATAGCGTATAGCGTTTAGCGTATAGTTGATAAACGAGATACGAATTAGACTTCTGTCTTTCTCTTTCCTAACTATACGCTCCACGCTGTACGCTCTACGCTAGTTTTACTATACGCTACCCGCGCTATACGCTAATTTTGCTCTACGCTAATCTTTTTTGTCTTCATCCTTCTCGACTTCATAATCAGCATCAACTACCTTCTCTTCATTCTCTTTATCTTTCTTTTCTTCGGTTTCAGATTGGCTATTCTTTTCACCTTCTTTAGCTGTTTCCTGTTGTTGTGTTTGTGCTGATGCCTTTTTATAAATTTCCTCAGCAAGCTTATGTGAGGAAGTAGTTAATTTTTCGATATCCGATTTAATTTTTTCTACATCATCTTCTTCTAAAGCTTTCTTTAGATCTTTGATATTTTCAGTAATATTATTTTTTTCGTCTTCGCTAACTTTATCTCCTGATTCCTTTAGTGTCTTTTCCACAGTATAAATCAAAGTATCTGCTTGATTTCGAAGCTCTATCTTTTCTTTTAATTTCTTGTCCTCTTCAGTATACTGTTCTGCTTCTTTTACTTTTTTATCTATCTCTTCTTTACTCAACCCACTTGATGCAGTAATAGTTATTTTTTGTTCTTTTTGAGTCCCTAAATCTTTTGCTTTAACATTGAGAATGCCGTTTGTATCGATATCAAAAGTTACTTCGATTTGGGGAATCCCTCTTGGAGCCAGGGGTATGCCAGTTAATTGAAATCTTCCTAAACTGGTATTATCTTTAGCCATAGACCTTTCACCCTGTAATATATTTATATCAACAGCTGACTGATTATCAGCAGCAGTTGAAAATATCTGGCTCTTGGAAGTAGGTATAGTGGTATTTTTTTCAATTAATTTAGTATCTACCCCACCTAAAGTTTCTATACCTAAAGACAGGGGTGTAACATCAAGTAACAAGATTTCCTTATCCTTAAGCTCTCCTCCTAATTGTCCGGCTTGAATTGCGGCTCCCATTGCCACCACTTCATCTGGGTTAACTACTTTATTTGCATCTTTTCCAAATATTCTCTTTACAGTTTCCTGTACTTTGGGCATCCTGGTTTGCCCGCCAACTAAAATTACCTCATC
>JAKLPU010000007.1:0-7293 GCA_022013755.1 Candidatus Atribacteria bacterium
ATTAATTCTTTCTTCTTCCTTTCTTCCTTTCTAACTAAATACTAAATACTAACGACTAAATACTAATTTAGTATGCTCTTTTTCTTTTAGTTTTAAGGGTTACTTTGGGGATTAGCCCTAATACTGGTAATCCTAAGTAACGCTCTATATCATCTGTAGTCTTGATGGTATTATCCATATATTCCATAAAGAATACCAACATTACCCCCATCATTAAACCCAATATCCCGCCAATGGCAAGATTTAATTTTTTATTCGGCTTTATCGGTGCATCAGGTGCTAAAGCATTGTCTATTACCCTCATGTTTCCTAATTCCATCACTTCATTTATCCGAGCTTCCTGATATTTTTCCAATAATAAGAGATAGATATTTTCAGATACTTTTACTGCCCGTTCTAAGCGGGCAAGCTGCAATTCCTTTTCCGGTAATTTTTCTAACCGTTTTTCGTATTCTTTTATGGTTTTGGATAAGGCTTCCATTTTAGTATCTAAAGAAATCGTATTGGTTTCTAAAGTAACTATTTCAGCAAGGAGATTTTGATAAATAGGATTTCGAGCAGACACTTTGGAGCCAACTATCTCTGCTACTTTTTCACTTATTTTATTTTTAGTCTCTTTAATATTAATTTCTACTTCAGTTACCTGGGGGCTCCCTTTACCATATTTTTCTGATAGAGCGGGAAGTTGAATCTCCAAAGATACTAAATTATTCTGCAATTGCTGAACTATCGGATTAGCGGTGATGGTCTCAGAAGAAATATAGGTTTCTGATTGTCTTTCTAATTGCTTGTGAGCTTCAATTAATTTTGCTTTATTTTCAGCAATTAGATTGGCAACTTCTGCTTCTTGCGCCTGAAAATTTGCTAATTGTTCAATATTTATTTTGGTTTCTTCATCTAAATATAAGATGTTTTCTTGCTTCTTATATTGTAATTTCTCTTCTTCTTCTTGGGTGAGCTCTTTTCCCTTTTCCAGCAATTGTTCTTCAATGAATTTTTTGGCTTCACTTGCTTTAGAGCGATTTATGGTAAGGGATTCATCTACAAAAACGACAGCTATGGTGTTGGCAATTTCAGCGGCTAATTTAGGATTATTATTTTCAGAGCTAATTTCAATTATTTTAGTATTTTTCAGGGAATTTACTGTTATTGACTCTCTAATTTGATTAATGTTATCTTTAAAGGTTAGTTCGGGGTCATTGGTATGGTCTTGGTTATTGTTAATGCCTAACATTGAGGCAACAATATTTTTTAAACCTAATCTATCTAATATATTAATTAGCCATCTAAAATCTTCTTTCTTCTTCTCAAAATTTTCTAATTGTGCTTTTTCAAAAATATCAGCAGGTAATCTTTCTGCTGCTCCTTTGGCGATACTATAACTTTTTAATATTTCGATTTGGGTTTCAACTTCATCTGCTCTTCCCAAGATAAGGTTAGCCTCTGCGCCTCCAAATATTGCCTGCTGGGCTCCACTTTCGGAAATTAACACTGTAGTGGTAGCTTTGTAAATGGGAGGCATGAAGAAGTTTGCGATTAAGACAATTATGATGGCTGTTATGGTTACTGTGAATATAGTCCATTTTCTTTTACGTAAGACTCGTATGTAGTCTTGTAGGGATATTTCTTCGTCTTCCAAAAAAAATCAACTCCTTTGATTTTTTTAGTTTTTAGTTTTTAGTTTTTGGTTTTTAGTTATTCGTTTTTGGTTCATTCAAAATACATCATTCAGAATAGACAGGCGGGCCTGCCCTCGTGAAAACGGGGGACGCCTGTCCTGTGGGTAGACACAAGGTCTACCCCTACTAACGACTATTCACTATTCACTAACGACTATATACTATTTTAATAGAACATTATAGACGGTAAGGCCGGTGGTAACAACATCCAGGATAGTAGCTATATCAAATTCTGATAAAGGTCGAATTGGGACAAAAACTATATCCTGAGGCTGCAACGTAATGTTCTGCGCTAATTCTCCATCCTTAAATATTTTTTCCAGATTAATTTCAATAACCTGTTCATATTTTTCTCTTATTACTTTCACATCTTTTAAGGTAACGGTGCGCATCTTTAAGCCTTCTTCGTCATAGGGGAACTTGCGAATTACTACACAGGATTTTAAACGAGCATTTGCAGTATAACCACCTGCTTGACTGATAGCCTCTATAACTGTACAGTCTCCTTCAATAGGATAGATACCTGGACGAATTACTTCTCCTAAAACATAGATATTGTTCTCTAAAGTCAAAGGCACAAATAAAGAATCACCTGTTTCAAGAGGATAATTTTGAGTAAGATCATTTTGAATAAATAGTTTTTCGAGGTCTACTTGAATAACTTCATTATTATGTTTATTAATAATTACACTCTTAAGGTTAGCTTTCTGAGTTAAGCCGCCGCAGGCAGATATTGCTTTAAGAATGTCAACCTTGCCTTCCAAGGAATATAAACCTGGGGATTTTACTTCTCCGGCAATAGATATATTAGTGATGGTAAAGGCTTTAGGAATATATAAAGAGTCTCCCGAGTTAAGTTCGTAATTCTGGCTAAGGTCATTTTGGAGAAAGAGTTTTTCTAAATCTACCGGGGTAATTTCTTGGTTTTTTCGAATAATTATAGCATTCTTTAATCCTGCTTTGTCAGTAAGTCCGGAAGCAACAGAGATAGCTTTAAGGACATCTACTTTGCCGGATAAAGGGTATAATCCGGGTGAATGAACTTCTCCTAAAACCGAGATATTAAATGCCCCAAAACTTATTATCGCTACACTTACCTGATTATCTTCTAAGGCGGTTAAAGTTTTTTTCAATTCTTTAACAATTCCTGTCCTTAATTTTTCCAGTGTTTTTCCAGCAGCATTAATTTGTCCACCCAAAGGTAAAGAAATCATCCCATCAGGTTGTACTACTGCAGTTCTGGTTAATTCAGGGTAACCCCAGAGCATTATCTCCAGGACATCATTTGGGCCAAGAGTGTAATAGTTGGGAGAACTCTCATTTGCAAAAGATGAAAAAGTGAAGGCAAAAATTAGAGTAAAAAATAATAGAGTAAAAAAAACAAAATTCAGATTTTTCTTGTTTCTGTTTATCATAATATCACTCCTTTATAAATAGTATTTAGTCGTTAGTATTTAGCTTAAGAAAAGTTTTTAGTTTTTAGTTATTCGTATAAGAAAATACAAGAATAATGAGTCTACCGGTCTACCGGTCGGCCAGTCTACCGGTCAATAAAAATACAAGATGCAAGATGCAAGTTAAGAAAAAAACAAGAGACGGGCTCGATGAATCGAGCCCCTTGTAACTTGTAATTAAAACTGATAGTTTAGTTCGAGTTGAAAGTAGGTGTTGTTTTCGTTTTCACCTACAGTGTTATCTTTATTTTTTATATTCTCTAAGGTTGCACTTACTGATAGTACCCACTGGGGGGACATAGTATAAGATATTTCTGCTTGATATGCTTGCTGCTTCTCTATTATACCAGAAAGAAAAATATTTTCATTAGCAATTATTGGATCTGACGGTAAGGAAGTTCCCACTTGCCCTTCCCCGTGCCGCTGGTGATTATAGCTTAAAGATAGATTGAATTCATCAGAAAGGCGATGGGTCAGCTCTAAATAGAGCTGGTCAGCATCAGGCCCTAAAGGATTTCCAATATATTCACCCTGATAGAGGTAATCTTGCCAGGGGTGAGTGGGGAAATAAACATAGTTATTTATGTGGGTATATTCGATTCGAAAGTCGGTATTACTTGTGCCGAGGGGGTCAGCAAAATAAGCACCGGCAAGAAAACCTGTGCGATTAGGGAAAGGATTTTCCTCAGGAAAAAATATAAAGTCATCTGCCATCCATTCACCATATAGTTTAATCTTCTGGGTCAAATTAATTTCTGCATCCAGAGCAACATTGCAATTAACCTCTTGCGGGCTTAACATACTTGCTATCCACCAGGTAACATAATAAGGTGGAATAAAAGGAAGTGGATTATAAAATAAGATACTTGAGTCCTGAGATATTATTGCTGTTTCGGATAAGCCCAAGGTGAGGGCATCAAGGAGCTTATATTCTAATCTTTGGCCTGAAAAGTATCTATTTTGTCCATCTAAGGAGTCGAGTAAAGAGAAAAATTTGGTAAAGTTAATTTTGCCAAGACCTTCCCAAAGATCATTTAAGTCAATGGTACCCGAATATTTTATCATATCAAAGGCAGGAGGATTATTAGAAAGGATGAGGTTGCCTTGATAACCCGGTCCCCATCTCATAGAATCTCTGCCCACCATTAAATCAAGGGCGGGAAATTCTATACTGCTCAAAGATGGAAAAAACGGGGCATTGGAGGGGGTCGGGATTTCAAAAGAGGGTAACTTTAGTGCAATATATGCCTGATTTAGTTGAACTTGAAGGGGGGATTCTCCTTCAGTATAAATAGAAGCATCAAGGTAGAGGGCAGTATTTTCGGAAATGCTGGCAGATACCCTGGCTCCGAGTTCAGAAAATAAGTTCAATTTTTCTAAATTAATATTTTCAGGATAAAATAAATTTATTTTTTGAGTAAAATAAGGCTTCATTTTTAGAGTTGATTTAAGGTTATCTAATATTACTGTGGTCTTGTTTAATCTTACTATCTTTAGTCCTTGGGCGGACAGCTCATCATTTAGCTCTATTATAAGTGCTTCTAATTTTTCTATGTCTTGTTCGGTTAAGCTGGTTATTTGAATTTGTTCTGTCTGGAGTTGATAGATGATTTCATCCAAGAGGATGGCCATATCTTTTCTGCTCATTCGCGGACTGAGAAGGCTGAGGGAAAGATTTGAAGAGATGATATTTTCTTGTTGTGCAAAATAATTTAAAGACTCGTAGAGCCAGTTATCTGATGGGTGTGTGGTGGTGGTAGCGGAGCTGGCGGTGTCAGAATTTATAGAGATAACTTTTACATTTATAGAAGTTAGTTCATCTTGAAATTCCAGGACTAATTTCTCCATTAAAGTTAAATCTGAATCTTTAAATTCTATCTTTCCTTTTTGTATATTTGAAAGAGCGGTATCTATAAGATAAGCAATTTCTATTCTGGTTAGAGGCAAAGTGTTGGTGGCTACGGAATCATTTCCGTCAAAAGCCCTTAGAGTTTCTAAGCGGGAAATTGCCGTATAGACCCAATGATCCAAAGGGACATAGTTGAGCGGACTGGCTAAGATTGTTTTTGTAGGGAAAGTAAAAAAAATAATAATGATTAAAATTAATAACATAATCTTTATAGGATAAAGAATAAAGTTATTGTCTTTCTTCACCATTTAATGTCCCTTCTTTGGAAGGGGTCAGGTCTTCACATTTGACATAAGCTAATCTTAAATTAAGCAGCTAGCAAGCTTATGTCAAATGTGAAGACCTGACCCCGCTATTTACGCTATTTATATATATTCGACATATATTTTAAAAAATCCTGCTTTTATTTTAAAATATTTCTAAAAATTTATTTAATCCCCAGATGGAAAAAGCTGTGTCTATTATATCAAAAGGATGAAAACCTCCGGGCCAGGTGCCGCTACGGCGTTGGTTTGATAAAAACCATTTTACTGCACTTTCAGCTGATGACTTATACTCTCCTGTTAAATCTTGATAATTAGAAAGAGAAGAAAAAGCCAATAATGCCAGACCTGTCTTGGAGGCATCTTGATGTCCAAAAGAGCCGTTTTTATTTTGCTCATTTCTCAGATATTTCAATCCTTTTATGATTGTCTCCCGGTGTTGGCCTGTTTGGGCTAAAGTAAATATTGCAGGCGGAGTAGTCCACAAAGGCTCAAATTGCTTTAAATTTGGAAGATTGGTCTTCCAGGAACCGTCATCTCTTTGGTCATTTACCAGCCAGAGAGAGGCTGATTTAATGACGGGATTAGAGATTTGGCAGCCAGAATATAAAAGTAGATATAGAGCCCAGCAAGTATCCCAACAGTCATCATTCCAGCTCCCATTAGTATTTTGATTTTTTATAAGCCAACCCATCCCCTTTTCTACTGCCTTTTTTACTGCCTTTCCTTCATAACCCGCACTAATAAGACCATATAAGGCGGCAGTGGTGGCTTCCACTTTATTCCAGGTGAAAGAGGATGTAGCTTCCCAATACCCTGCATTGTGTTGATGAGCCAGAAGAAAAGATAAGGCATTTTTAATATTTGGGGTAGAAAAGGAAGTTTGATTAAATGTCCCTAAGCCAAAAAGACCGGTAGCTACCACGCTGGAACGTTTATCTTGAGTTACTATAGGCCAGCTTCCGTCGGGTCGCTGTTGTTTGGCGAGCCATTGGGTGGCGAGAGATATTTTGCTTAGGATGTTTTCTCTGGTTATTTCTTCTTCTTTAGCAGCTGCGAATAGAGCGGCTGAAGAATTAGTTAATCCAAAAATTATAGTTGTTATTAAAAATAATAGAATTATTTTTTTATACATAATAGAAGATACAGGTTGCAAGTTACGAGATGAAGAAATGGTTTTTAGTTTTTCGTTTTTAGTTTTTAGTAAATTCAAAAGAGAAATACCTCGTTTAAAATAGACGGGCGTCCCGCCTGTCCTACTATTTAGTTGCCCGGTTGGGCCAGTTAATGTAGCGACACGGCGTGCCGTGTTGAACTAGTTAGGTTTGATTATGGAGTTTATTTTTTGTAAGATGGTGGATTTTACGAGATTTAGTTTTTCTTGGGCTGCTTTTTTAGTTTTGGCGTGAAAAGACAGATATAACTTGATTTTGGGTTCAGTTCCGGATGGACGCAGGCAATACCAGGAGCCATCGGAAAATATAATTTTTAAGACATTAGAGGAAGGCAAGTCGAGCCGGGTAGTCTTTTTATATTTTAAATCATAACTTTCACCCAGTAGAATATCATCTATTCGAATAATCTCCATACCTTCAACCCGGAGGGCTTCTTTTCTAAAGACCTCCATAATCTCAGCCATCTTCTTCTCTCCTTCTGCACCTTCCAGATAGATAGAATGCTGGTCTTCTTCGTAGTAACCATATTTTTGGTAAAGATTGTCCAAGGCTTGAAGTAGATTGAGTCCGTTTTTATGGTAATAGGCAGTCATCTCGGAAATTAACATGGCGGAAATAACCGCATCTTTGTCGCGCACAAAATCTCCGGTTAGGTAACCGATACTCTCTTCATAGCCGAAGAGGAATTCTTTGCCTTCCTTTTCTTGAACATTCTTTTCCATATTACAGATAAATTTAAAACCGGTCAAGGTTTCGTAGGTGTCTACATTGAAGCTGTCGGCGATTTCCCTGGACATATCACTGGTCACTATG
>JAKLPU010000081.1:0-7742 GCA_022013755.1 Candidatus Atribacteria bacterium
AGCCTGGGGATGGACTCTTTTTGGGCTTGCCTGGGTAATGGCAATAGGAGGAATTATTGTGACTGCACTGCTTCTGGATAAACTTAAAGCTTTATTGGTATTATCTTATGTATTTATGGGATTACTTGTTGTTATTGCCATAAAACCAATCATACAGATAGTCCCCCGGGGAATGATTATCTGGCTTTTTATCGGAGGAGCTTGTTATATCTTAGGAATAGTATTTTATTTATGGAAAAGACTGCCTTATCACCACCCCATCTGGCATCTTTTTGTCTTGGGAGGGAGCATTTCTCATTTTTTGGGCATATTATTCTATCTCACTTAAAAAATTCTTTTGTCAGAGGACTTGGTCAAGGGACGGTCTTTTGACAATCTTTTAATAGTTTTAAACTTTAAAGAGTTTATTTAAAAATTTCGTTCTTAACACACTTCACCACTTTGTCCACAAAACTCTGGAGTATACATCCCTCGGGCAAAAAAGCATACTACCAGACTGGAGAGGATCTGACGCCGGCGTTCCTATTTTCTAGGAACTGTCTCTTGACAGACTTTATAAATTATCCTCTGGCCAGATGAATAGGTTTGCCGGTTATTCCTTCAGCCTCTCCCATACCCAGGACCTTGCCGTTTGCCGTAAAGGGGAATTTGGAGACTTTAATGTTATCGTTTTCTTTTCTGGCTTCCTCTTCAGTTAGCCCTACACTGGCTACCTCGGGCATAGAAAATACACAAAGGGGAATTATTTTATAATTATAAAGGCATAAAATCTATACTATTTTTTCAATCCTTGCAGCACAAACTTTATATTCCGGTATTTTTGCAACAGGATCTAAAGCGGCATTGGTAAGGACGTTAGCAGCCGCTTCTTCAAAATGAAAAGGAATAAAAATCAACCCTTCGCTAACTTTGTGTGTAATTTTAGCCTTAATTTCTATTTCTCCCCTTCGAGTTGCCACTTTTATCATTTCATTATTATTTATTTGCAGTTTTTCTGCATCTACTTTAGATATTTCCACATATCCTTCCGGTACCCGTTCATTTAAAGTCTTTGACCTTCTACTCATAGTCCCAGTATGAAAATGCCATAAGGTCCTCCCGGTTGAAAGGATAAAAGGATATTCTTTACTGGGGAGTTCAGCTGGTTCTTTAAAAGATATTGGATGGAAATATCCTTTACCCCGGGGAAATTTACCATCCTGATGCAGATAAATCGTTCCCAAATGAGAAATATCAGGACATGGCCATTGTAATCCTGCCTCATTTTTTTGCAAACGTTCCCAGGTAATCCCGCCATAAATAGGTGTAGTACGATTAATCTCATCTAATATTTCACTAGCATGTTGATAGTTTAATCCAGAATAGCCCATTTCCCGAGCTAAAAGAGCAATAATTTGCCAATCCAGTTTACTGTTGCCTACCGGTTCAATAGCTTTTCGCACCATCTGTACTCTTCTTTCTGTGCTGGTAAAAGTGCCTTCTTTTTCCGCAAAAGAAGCAGCCGGTAAAACTACTTTAGCTAATTCGGCGGTGGGGGTCATAAAAATATCTTGGACGATTAAAAATGTTTTTTGCAAAGCTGATCGAACATGATTGCTGTCTGGATCGCTCATTACGGGATTTTCTCCCATTACATAAAGTGCTTTTAAATCTCCTTGATAAGCAGCATCGCTCATCTCCACTACAGTTAATCCAATTCGATCATCCATTTCCCCTGCTTCAATCTTCCATTCCCGGGCGAACTTTTTTTGAATTTCCTTATCGGTTACTGATTGGTACCCTGAAAAAACATTAGGCAAAGCACCCATGTCACAGGCACCCTGAACATTATTTTGACCACGCAAAGGATTAACCCCAGTTGCCCATTTACCCACATTACCGCAGAGCATCTGTAAATTTGCCGTACTCTTTACATTATCAACTCCGGTAGTATGTTGGGTAATTCCCATAGAATAAATCAAATAGGTCGTATCGGCCCGACCAATGATTCGAGCTGCTTGGATAATTGTTTTTCGAGGAACACCAGTAATGTTAGATGCTTTTTCGAGGGTCATTTTTTGAATTTCTTCTTTAAAAGCATTAAAATTTTCACAATATTGCTGTATAAATTTCTCGTCATAAAGTTTTTCCTGAATAATTACATTCATAATTCCATTCAATAATGCTACATCGGTACCAGGACGATGTTTTATAGCAATTCCCTGGTAATCTTCGGCTAATTCAGATAAAGGGATGGTACGGGGATCAGCAACAATTAATTTTGTCCCTTTTTTCAGTGCCTGTAATATCCTGGCTCCAATTAAGGGATGTTGCTCATTCGTATTTGATCCAATAACAAAAATAACTTTGGCATCGGTAATTTCATCAATAGAGTTAGTCATGGCACCTGATCCAAAAGCTGCTCCTAAGCCAACTACTGTAGATGAGTGGCATAAACGAGCACAATGGTCAATATTATTAGTTTTTAAAACAGCTCGAGCAAATTTTTGCATTACATAATTTTCTTCATTTGTACATTTTGCTGAACTTAAGAATCCAATGACTCTTTTATTTCCGATATTTTCACTAATAATATGCTTAAAATGCATAGCTATATAATTTATCGCTTTTCCCCAGCTTACTTTTTCCCAATCACCATTCTCCTTTTTTATCAGAGGGTCAGTTAAGCGATCAGGATGATGAATAAATTCATGAACATTCCACCCTTTAATACATAATTTGCCTTTTCCTGGATTAAATTCAGGAGGCATAACAGGTTTTGTATCCACTACTTTTCCATCTTTGGTTTTTAACCATAATTGGCAGCCGGTTCCACAATATACACAAGTTGTTTTTATCTTTTTCATGGTTTCCTCCTACACTTTTACCTCAATTGGTATTTTTACTCGATGAAGATTATAGCCAATGTCTTCAAAAGAACGACCCATAGCCAAAGCTAATAGCTCAACTGCATACAATACTGGAATCGGTTTTTCTTTCAACTGAGGATAGTCTCTGGAAGCAATTAATTGGCCAGAATCAAATTGATTGAAGCAAGATGGACAGGCAGTACTAATCAATTGAGCTCCAGAGAGTTGCACATCAATCAATTTGGTTTTAACACAGCGATTAGAAGCTTCTTTATCTCCAGCTAGAGCTAGAGAAACACCACAACAATCAGTTTTAGTTAGATAATCTACAGGAGTAGCTCCTAAAGCTTCAATATATTGATCATAAAATTCTGGATCTACCGGGTTATCAAACTTTAATATTTCATTAGGCATCAGAAGATGGCATCCGGGATGACCGGCAACCTTAAGACCAGTTAAGGGTGTTTTGACCATTTTTTTTAGATTATCTAATCCAATGTCTTCTTTCAATACTTGTAAAAAATGTCTTATCTTTATGGTACCCTTAAATTCCCTGCCGATATTTTTTAATGCTTCATTTACTGTTTTTTTTAGTGCGGGGTTGTTTTTTAGTTTATGATTTACAATGGCTAATGTATTTTCACAACCATTACATAAAGTCATAATATTTAACTTTTTTTCTTCAGCAATCGTAATATTTCGAGCAGCTGTAGACATCCAAAAATATTGATTAGCCCCCTGAAGCCGTATCGGATCAGGACAACAGGTAAATTCATCAGATTCAATTAAATTAATACCAATTTCCGGTAAAACTTCTAAAGTTAATTTCTCTACATTCGGTAAACTGGCTGGAATGGTACATCCTTTAAAAAATAAATAGCTAAACATCATTAATTAACCTCTTTTCTTTCTAAACCAGCTTTTTCAGCTAATACATTTAGCTCTTTAACCGCTTTTTCATTTTTCTTTACTTCTTTCAACCCAGCTCTTTTTCGGGTCATGTTAGCAAATTTTATACTATAAACGGTACTTTCTTGTAAAAGCTGTTCTACTAAACGGTAGACAATTGAGGGAGCCAGGCCTTCTTGATAAGATTTTTCTTTTAAATTGGTAAATACCTCAGTAGGATTAGCATCCTGGGGACAAGTAATAACACATTTTTCACAAGCACAACACATCCAAACATCATTTAATGCTTCCGGTTTTTCTGCCTCAAAAAGTTGAGTTATAAAAGAGTCTTCTAAGTTATATTTTTTTACATGTTGAGTAACTGGACAAAATTTGGAACAAGTAGAACATTTAAAGCAAACCTCAATTGCTTTGTTTTTTTTCGTAATTTCGTTCTTTTCGTATTTTACCCGTAGAACTTTCATTTTTTTCCTCCTGATTGAAAAAAGTTTCTATTTTAAACTAATAAATATAAAAAAGTTCTAAATTCAGTTAAAGGCAGACTAGAAGTTGTCTAATCTGCCTTTAACTTCCATTTATAAATAATCTAGAAAACTCTAATAAGTTTCTTTTCTTTTCGGTATTTTCCTTTTTTTTCTTATCATTAAATATTTTTCAATAAAATTGCTTTAATACTCTATTTTCTTCATTTCTACATAGATAGAAGTAGTCGCACCGGCATATACCCAAATATCTTCTACCCAGGTTCTATATTCATCCTTAATTAGAGTAATTTCATATTTCCCTTCTTTAATTTCCTCCAATATTTTTGGTTGAGAAGAAAGAGTTGTTGTTTTATAGGTTCCATTTAAAAATATTTTTGCTCCGCTTACATTGCAGTAAACTGCAATTGAACCATAGCTTATTTCGGGAACCAAGTATGCAGAGACCATATAAGCTTGGCCAGCTTTTACCAAAATAGTACTACTCCAATCTTGATATCCCTCTTTAGTAATCATTAATTCGTGATAACCCTGTTTAACATTCTTTAATTCTACTGACTGGTTGGCATAAGTTCTTTTCTGGTAACTTCCGTCTAAATAAATCTTAGCATCACCCTGATTGCAGTAAATAGAAATCGAACCATATACAGGTAAAGGAATTAAATCAGCAGAAACTGTAGTAGTCCGAGAAGGTGAAACTGAGACATAATTACTCCAATCCCGGTAACCTGCCATTACTAACTTAATATGATGCTGGCCAGAGGTAACTCGGTCTAAATTTAAAGGAGTAAGTCCTTTATAAACATTATCCAGATATGCCTTTGCCCCTTGGGGTTGGGAAGTTACTATAATCCTGCCATAATAAGTGGGAGGCGGAGTTATTGGCCTTACTGTATAAGCTAATAGGTTGCTCGAAGTCCAAGCAGTGGGGGGTAGGGATACTATTATACCCTTAATGGTGATGGTAAAGTTTTTAAAATCTTTGCTTATTTCTGGCATTATTTCTTTAGAAATTAGCTCTTTCTCTCGATCATCTAAAAACATTGGTCTAGTGGTAGCAAACCCCTGAACATATTCAACGCCTAGTTTGGTTTGTGGGTCAATTACCCCCTCAAATGTTTTAATTTCCCCAGCTCTGACGAAATTATCTGGTGAATACCGGTTGGGAAAGATAATTTTTACCCTGCCTTCGGTATCGTAGTTATAAATCTTTACATAAGAATCTTGAGTAGCCTGGAAAGAAATTATTATCCTCTCCCCAGGGGTATAAGTTGCTTCTCTATCTTTATCCAACCATAATCTGAGAGAAAAAACAGGATGAGGGTTGATAATTTGAATGCTTTTCATCTTCTCAACTTCCTCCGGACTGGGGCTTTGGGCAAAATTAATTCCGGAAATACCCAACCAAAGAAAAACTATTAGAGCAATAAAAATGCAGGCAAATATTTTCCCTTTCTTCTGAAACAATATACTTCTTAACATCTTTAAAATCCTCCTTTTTTGTTTAGTCGTTAGTGAATAGTCGTTAGTCGTTAGTAGGACAGGCGTCTCGCCTGTCTATTAATCCATTTATCAAATAGCAAAATATTTTTAAGTTAGTAATTTTCTAGCATCTCGCTTGTGTAGGGGGCGGATTCATCCGCCCCGAGTTATTTGGTGTTTTTTTTAGCGGGTTCGATGAATCGAACCCTTATCTCGACAGGCGAGACGCCTGTCCTACGGTTTTATATAGATTATTGAGGGCGTATAGCAATACGCCCCTACTTCTAAATTTTAATTCCTGTCCTTTCTTCCTTTCTTCACTATAACTATATACTCGATACTCGATACTATCTTATCTTCTGACTACTGAATTTTATTTTCTTCACGATATACGATATACGATATACTAATCAGGTTTCCGTTTGCCGCATATCCACTTATTTTTTATTATATCATAAAAAATAATTAAAATATTCCACAAAATTAATGAAATATTTAATTACTTTCCTAACTAAACACATAAAAAAACTAAAACACGACTAAAGACCCTGGGATTACTTTAATAACTAAATTACTTTTGATAAAATAGTTAGTGTAAACTTTAGTGGAGTGGTTAGATAAAAAGAAGAATGCTGCTTTTTTCTATCTTTTCTTTCTCTTTTTTAACTCGATACTCGATACTATATACTCAATACTATAAGATTATAAGTTAAAACACTTGCAATATATAGCAATTTCTTTTATAATTACTCAACATATTTCTATTTTATATATAATAAATCTATCTCCTGAATGACAATTTGGATTTAATTTATTAAAAAATGCTTGAAAACATTGTTTTTTCTTAAAAAAATTAAAAATAATTTCTAAAAAAAGAAGGATTTTTAAAACGCTTGTCGAATAATATATAAGTAGTAGTCATGAAATGCTGAGAAATATTTGTATTTTATTTATTTTGAGGATATTTTCAAAAATGAAAGGAGGTGTAAATAGTGAACAAAGGCGAATTAATCGATAATGTAGCAAGTGAAATCGGTGTTACCAAGCGGGAAGCTAAAAAAGCTGTCGAATGTGTATTCGGAACTATTACTGGTTGTTTAGCCAAGGGTGACGCAGTTAGATTAGTAGGATTCGGAACTTTTGGTACCAGAAAAAGAGCTGCTCGAATGGCAAGAAATCCACGTACTGGCGAAAAAATCCAAGTAAAAGCTTTAAATGTACCATTCTTTAAAGCAGGCAAGGAATTAAAAGAGAAAGTAAAATAAGAAAATATTTTGATTATAATAACAAGTTAAGTGTAAATAGGCCTATCCAGGTAATTTTTTAAAACCTGATAGGCCTATTCCTTTAATATATTAACTACTTCTTTTCTTCTATATGCACACCCTGAATGTTTACATTTATCCCGGTAACCTTAAGTCCAGTTTTGGTTTCTAATTCCCCTTTTACCTTCTTCTGGATCTCTTTAGCTACATCAATTATTATAGAACCATACTCTAAAATAACCGAAATAGTGGTAGAAACTTCTTTATTTTCTCTAAGGTCAACATTAATCCCTTTTTCTAATTCTTTGGTCCCCAATAAAGTTCCTATCCCCCCTTTGGCACGAGTAGCTAATCCAGCTACTCCGGGTATGCCGATTACTGTTCTGCTAATTATGGTTGCTATTACCTCGGGTACGATATTAACTTCTCCCAAAATTTCTTTGGCCTTAATTATTTCTTCTTTTTTTTCTTCTTTCTTTATTTCCCCAGCTATTTTTTCGGTTTTCTGGGTAGCCACATCCTCTGTTTTTTCTTTTTTCTCCTTATTTTTGTCCATACTAATCTTAACTCCCCCCTTTACTCTAATATTTTTTAAATCTTCTTTTCTGTAAAATCATTTTAGCTATAAATTGCTTTCTAAGCTAACCCCGTATTTTTAATAACTTCTAATTCTTCCTGTTACTTTTCACCTGGAGTGATATTGATAATACAATCTTTTATCCGGGCATAACTAAAAATTTAATAGCGGTCCTTTC
>JAKLPU010000082.1:0-5312 GCA_022013755.1 Candidatus Atribacteria bacterium
CTAATGTTGTTGCTGTTCTATTTGTTACTGTTATTATTTGTTGTTGTTAGTGTGGAAAAATTCCACTAGGGGAGTGGAGAATTTCCATTAGGGTAGTGGAAAAATTTCAGTAGGGGATAGAAGAATATTTACCTCATCATACGGAGATTGACAAAGAATTGGAGAAAAATAATTTTATTTTAGAAAAAAGAAGGATTTTCAGAAGATAGTATAGAATATAAATTAATAAATAGTAAAAAAAATATATCAGGATTGCAAACTTTAAAATAGAGTGGCCGGATAGAATTAAATTTATAGTAAAAGTCTAAATAGCCAAAGAGTATATAAATCTGATTAAAAAATCATAGGAGAAGATATTATGAATATTGTTGAGGTAAAGAAACTTACTAAAATCTATGATGCGAGAAAGGCAGTAGATGGGATAAGTTTTGAGATTAAAAAGGGAGAAGTTTTTGGACTTTTGGGTCCTAATGGTGCAGGCAAGACTACTACCATATCTATGCTTTCTTGCTTGATTTCTCCTACTTCGGGTGATGCTCATATCGAGGAAAAATCCATAATCAAAGAACCTATTGAGGTGAAGAAAAGAATTGGGGTTGTCCCTCAGGATATTGCCCTCTATCCCACCCTATCAGCCAAGGAAAATCTCTTTTTCTGGGGAGAAATGTATGGATTGAGCGGGAGGAGACTGAAGGAAAAAGTAGATGAGGTCCTGCAGGTAGTGGGGCTGACCGAGAGAAGTAAAGATAGAATTAATAAATATTCTGGTGGGATGAAGAGAAGGATAAATATTGCTGTAGGACTTCTTCCTTCCCCGAAACTTCTCATTCTGGATGAACCGACCATAGGGGTTGACCCTCAATCCAAAACTAATATTTTAGAATCATTAAGAAAATTAAATAAAGACGGTCTTACTATTCTCTATACCAGTCATTATATGGAAGAAGTAGAATTTTTATGTAATAGGGTGGCGATTATGGACCTGGGGAAGATTATTGCCCAGGGCACACAAAATGAATTGAGACTTTTAGTGGGGGAGATGGATTCTTTGAAGATTACTACTATTGATGAGATGCCGAAGAGTCTGGGAGAAATTATTAAAAAGGTCTCGGAGATAAATGAAGTGAAAATTGCGGATAGAACCGTTGAAATATTGACTTTACAGGGAAGAAAAGTTCTACCTAAAATAATGGAATTATTAGGCAATAATAGTATCAGGATTAAATCAGTAGAAGTGGAAGAGCCAAACCTGGAAAGTCTCTTCTTACATCTGACTGGAAAGGAATTGAGGGATTAATATGAGAAAGATTTTTCTCATCGGAATTAAAGATGTAAAGATAAGAGCCAGAGATCTATCTTCTTTTATTATGTTATTAGTTATGCCTTTGTTCTTGATCCTGGTGCTGGGTATGGTCTTTCAGCCTTTATGGACCAGTACACCCTTTACCATAGATATTGCTGTTCTTAATGAAGATAATGGAGAATTTTCCAAGATTTTGTTAGATGAAGTATTTGGGTCTGAGCAACTAAAGGATATGATAAAAATAAAGTTTATGGAGAGTGAGGAAGAGATAATAAGGGAGGTAAAAGAAGGAAAAATTGTGGCCGGTGTTATTATCGGAGAGGAATTTTCTCAGGCTATAATAAGAGGAGAAAATACCCGAATAAAGATATTAGCAGATCCGGAACAGACTATCAAAGCTGGAGTAATAAAAAATATTGTAGAGGCTTTTAGTCTGGAAGTTTTAAAAAGAAGGATTATCCTGGGAACTTCTATGGGAATTTTAGTTGCCAAGAATCTGATAAAACCTGCTGAAATTCAACAATTGATACCAGTCTGGCTTTCGGAGATAGAACATAAGGATGAGCTTATTCGGATGGATAAGAAGACCGAGAAGAGGATGGACAAAAACCCTCTGGCTATGGAATATTATGCTGTGGGGATGGCGGTTATGTATCTCTTGTTTGCTACCAATGCTGGGGCTGAAACAATTTTCCAGGAAAGAAGGAATAAAACTCTGGAGAGAATTAAGGTTGCACCGGTAAGTGAAAAAGAAATTCTTGGTGGAAAACTCTTTGGTATTTTTCTGATTGCCCTTTTGCAGTTTGTGATGATTGTATTTTTTACCAGAATATTTTATCGAGTCAATTGGGGAAATTCTCTTTTGGGAATTATTATTATGGTTCTTTCTTCTGTATTAGCCTTCTCAGGTCTTTCCACACTTTTAGCTTCTCTTACCAAAAGCGAAGAACAAATTGGAAATATAGGACCAGCATTAGCGATGATATTCGGTTTTATGGGAGGGGGAATGTGGCCTGCCTTTGCTTTTCCTGATTGGTTGAATATGGTGAGTAAATTTACCCCTAATCGATGGGCTATTGACGGATTCCTTAAGCTTATGTATCAGGAAGGAGGAGTCGTTTTAATCCTTCCAGAAGTTTTGGTTCTTCTGGGTATGGCTGCAGGCTTCTTCTCTTTAGGTGTTTTCAGGTTGAGGATGAAAGGAGTAAAAGTTGATTAAAAAAGCATTGGCAATAGCCTTTAATTCTTTAAAAGTAACTTTTCGCGATAAAGGCAATCTAATCTGGCTTATTATTATGCCCATTGTCTGGACCACTCTTATCGGGACAATGAGTACGCCTGGGAAAGAAGATGAAAAAATCCCAGTAGGCTTTTTAAATAGTGATAGAGGAATCTATGGAGAGGTATTTGCGGAGATATTGAGAAAAGAAGAGAGCATTAAGATTGTAGCAGTGGCAGAGGATGATGAGGATAAAATGAGAAATTTAGTAAAAGATACCAAGTTTTCTGTGGGTTTAATAGTACCGGATAATTTTTCAGAAAAACTCAAAGCAGGAGAGTTGGTGGTAATTGAGATTTTAAAATCAGAGAGGAACTCTTCCTATTTCCTGGAAGAGTTTATTGAAAAAACTGCTGAGAGAATTTCCATTGATGCTCTGGCGGCGAATTTTACTGTAGAAAAAATTGGTGAAAGAAGAATGGTTTTAGAAGAGGAAGTTTTAGAAAACGAGAAAGAGAGGATATGGGAGGAGGCTTTTGTGAAAGCTGATGCCTTTTTTGAACCAGCACCTGCGGTGGGAGTAAAATATGTGGTTCTATCTGTGGAAAAGAGGGATGAAAATATACCTATAGGAATGGAGGCATCTTCTCCAGGATTTGCGGTAATGTTTGTGATGATGGGGGTATGTTTTGCTGGAGTGGCAATGGTGCAGGAAAGACACCATAAGACACTGGCTCGACTTTTAACTACCCCTACAGAGAAGTTTTTCATAATTTCCGGTAAGATGCTGGGATTTTTCTTATTAGGCTTTATTCAATTTTTAATTCTTATTCTTTTTGGTCAATTGGTTTTGAAAGTAAATTGGGGAAATTTACCATTGGGAGTTTTACTGCTGGTGATAAGTTATGTCCTTTCGGTAACCGGGTTGGGAACACTTCTCTCTGTTGTTGTGCGAACTTCTGCTCAAGCCGGGGCATTTGCGGTGCTTATTTCGATGGTGACCAGTATGTTAGGAGGGGCCTGGTGGCCTATTGAAATTGTCCCTAAATTTATGCAAAATATTGCTCGATTTACTCCTCAATACTGGGCTATCAATGGATTTAATAAGATCATTACCCGGGGATTTGGAATAACTGAAATTCTTCCTAATTTCTATGTGCTCCTGGCAATTTCTGCTATATCATTATTATTAGCTATCCGCTTCTTTAGATTTGAGTAAATTATATTAACAGCAACAGCAGTACCAAAATTATACCTGAAGAAAAAACTTCTAAAATTAATCCTATTACTCTCAGTTTTTTTAATCGAAAAAAGAGGATTTTCAAGGATTTTGTCGAATGTAGTAGTATGGTATAGATTGATTCTTAAAAGTAAAAATCGAGCTTAAAGTTTAGGTAGTGCTGCTGAGCTTTTAGCCTATGGTACAGCTGTCAAGCTCAGTAAACCAAAGAAAAAGGTTTAAATATTAAAAAGTGGTTAATTAGATTGATAACTGACCAAAAGATTGGTAGAATATCAAATAAAAGAACAGAGGGAGTGATTAAGGTAAGTATATTTTTTGTGGAGACCCATACCCATCTTGATTTAATAAAAAGAAGTACTGAAGAAGTAGTTAAAAAGGCTACAGAAAAAGGAGTAACCAAGATGGTTACTATAGGGATTGATTTAGAATCCAGTAAAATTGCCCTAGAATTTGCTTCTCGTTTTGAAGGAGTTTATGCCGCTATTGGTTTTCATCCTCATGAAGCAAAACTTTTAGATGCAGAGAATTTGAAAGAATTAGAGAAATTAGCTAAAAAGGATAAGATGGTGGCTGTTGGCGAGACAGGTTTGGATTATTATTGGAAACATAGCACCTTACCTTGCCAGATGGAGGCTTTTAAGAAACAGATAAATTTGGCTCGGAAATTAAATTTACCTCTTATTATCCATGACCGTGAGGCTCATCAGGACACCTTGAAGGTTCTGGCTGAGGAGGCTAAAGGATTAAAAATACTCCTACACTGTTTTTCCGGAGATTTAGATATGGCCAAAGTATGTATAGGACGAGGTTATTATCTCGGAATAGGCGGAGTAGTAACTTTTAATAATGCCATAAAACTTAGAGCTATAGTGAAAGAAGTTTCTTTAGAAAATCTGGTTTTGGAAACTGATTCACCCTATTTAGCTCCCTATCCTTTTCGGGGAAAACCCAATGAACCAAAGTATATTCCTTTGATTGCCGAAAAGATTGCGGAAATAAAAGGAATTAGTTTGGAAAAAGTAGCCAAAATTACTTCTGAGACTGCTCAGGAATTTTTTGGAATTTGAAGGAGAAAAATATTGACGAAAAGATTATATTATCAGGATTCTTATTTAAAAGAATTTAAAGCTAAAGTTTTAAAGAAGATAAAAATAGATAATCAGCCGGCAGTTGTTCTGGATGAAACCGCTTTTTATCCTACCTCTGGAGGTCAACCCTACGATAAAGGAGTTATCCAGGATGTTCCAGTTGTTGAAGTTGTAGAAGAAGGCGATGAGATAATTCATATTTTAAAAGAAGAGCTAAAAGAAAAAATAAATTCCGAAGTAGTCGGAAAGATAGATTGGGAGAGAAGGTTTGACCATATGCAGCAACACTTGGGGCAGCATATCTTATCCGGGGCTTTGATGAAGTTATGGGGCGTTGAAACCGTATCTTTTCATTTAGGAGAAGAAGTTTGTACTTTGGATATTGCAAAAGAAAAGCTATCCGAAGAGGAAGCCAAAAAAGCAGAGGAATGTGCTAATGAAATTATCTTTGATAATAGA
>JAKLPU010000083.1:0-7397 GCA_022013755.1 Candidatus Atribacteria bacterium
CCTAAATTGGTTTCTGCTACTTGAAAAGGTAGATAACAAAAGTTTAAAGAATGTTTAAGTATTATTTGGTTATGGATAAGCGGGGAAAGACTATTTTCTATATTTTTACCGATTATCCCGATTATTTTGGTCTTTCCGTTTATTTCTTTTTTCATTTATGCCTGCACACCTCCGCCTTAATCCTTTATAGAGATTTCTTCACTGCCTTCGCAATGACAGATTAAAAGTTGATTAATTTACGTAGAGTCTTTTCGAATCCGGGAAAAGATATATCTATACATTCTGAATTTCTAATCACAGTTTTACCTTCGGCTAATAGAGCAGCGACTGCTAAAGACATAGCAATTCGGTGATCATTGTAACTTTCGCAGACTGCTCCCTGCAATCTAGTGGGACCATTTATTGTAAAACCATCTTCCTCTTCCTCAATATCTGCTCCCATTTTTTTTAATTCGCTGACAATAGCTTTTATCCGATCAGACTCCTTCACCCTTAATTCTCTTGCCCCACTTACTAACGTTTTACCATGCGCCTGAGTTGCCACCACAGCAATGAGGGGTAATTCATCGATTAGGAGGGGCACCATTTCTTCTTTAATCTCTATTCCTTTTAATTCTGAATATTCTATTTTTAAATCAGCCCGAGGTTCATTAGATTTTATCTGGTAATCTAAAATATCAATCTTTGTCCCCATTTTTTTTAATATTTCAATTATTCCGGTCCTGGTAGGATTAACTCCTACTTGCTTAATTATAATCTGTGAGTCTCTTAATATACTGGCAGCTGCTATGAAATAAGCAGCAGAAGAAATATCGCCAGGAATAAAAATATCAGTACTCCTTAATTCTGTTCCGCCTTTTATTTTAACTTCAGGAGGAGAAATCTTTATATCTGCCTGCATAGTTTCTAACATCCTCTCGGTATGGTCCCTGGTGGACAGAGGTTCACTAATAACTGTCTTGCCAGTTGCATAAAGACCAGCCAACAGAAGGGCTGATTTCACCTGAGCACTGGCTACAGGTAAGGTATATTGGAAAGAATTAAGTTTACTTCCTTTTATACTTAAAGGAGCAAAATGACCATCTTCTCTCCCCCAAATATCTGCCCCCATTAACCGAAGAGGTTGGACTACTCTTTTCATAGGTCTTTTTCTGATTGAATTATCGCCATTTAAAACAGAATAAAAATTCTGTCCACTAAGCAATCCGGTTAAAAAACGGATGGTCGTCCCCGAATTCCCCACATCAAGTATAGCTTTTGGTTCTTGCAATCCATATAATCCTTTTCCTTTTATATTAACAGAATTATCTTCGTCTAACTCTATCCCTACCCCTAAAACCTGCATGCATTCCATAGTTTTAAGACAATCTAAGGAATTCAAAAAATTATATATACGAGTTTCTCCCCGAGAAATAGACCCTAAAATCAGAGAGCGGTGAGATATTGATTTATCTCCCGGAACAAATATATTTCCTTTTATTTTGTTAATTTTCTCTAAAACAAGTTCCACTTAATTTTTCATCCTCTCTAAATCATCTTCAGCAGATGTACCCAATTCTCGACCTACCGCCTGAACTATAGGGCTTAATTCTTTCATTAATTGAGTAAAAGTATCGAGTCTTAAAGTCTGAGCTCCATCGCTAAGTGAACTTTTGGGGTCAGGATGAACTTCGATAAGTAAGCCATCCGCTCCAACGGCTATGGCAGCCTTAGCCATTGGACTTACCAGCCTCCATCTGCCGGTAGCATGGCTGGGATCTACAATTACCGGCAAGTGACTCAACCTCTTTAATGCAGGGACTGCGCTTAAATCCAAAGTATTGCGGGTATAGTTTTCAAAAGTACGAATTCCTCGTTCACATAATATCACTTCGTAATTCCCCTGAGATAAAATATATTCTGCTGATAATAATAGTTCCTCTATGGTAGCTGACATTCCTCTTTTCAATAATATTGGTTTTTTAGCTTTACCTAATTCTTGAAGCAATACAAAATTCTGCATATTACGAGCGCCTACTTGAAATATATCGGTATATTTACCTACCAGTTCTATCTGGTTAACCGACATCACTTCAGTTACAACTGCTAAGCCTGTCTCTTCCCCAGCCTGAGCCAATAACTTCAAGCCTTCTTCCCCTAATCCCTGAAAGCTGTAAGGAGAAGTCCGAGGTTTAAAAGCTCCTCCCCTTAATATCTTTGCTCCAGCAGCTTTCACTTGTTGGGCTGTCTCAAATATCTGTTTTTCATTTTCTACCACACATGGTCCAGCCATTACTACCACCTCTTTGCCGCCAATAACTACATCCTTTACTTTAACTGTAGTATCAAAACTCTTAAACTCCCTGCTTGCCAATTTGTAAGGCTTTACAATACGGATAATTTCTTCCACACCATTAAAGGCGTAAAAAGGAACAGAAGTTAAATTTTCTACATCTCCGATTACTCCTAAGATAATCCGCTTTTCTCCCCGAGAGATGTGTACTTTATGTCCCATTTCGTGTAATTTCTGTATTACTTTTTCTACATCAGCATCATCGGTTTTGCCATTCATTACGATAATCATTTGGACTCACTCTCCTTTTAATCTGAGTTTTCTTTAATTAAATCTTTTCTTAATATTTCTGCTCCTCTTGAATAGCAATGCTTTATTTCTGTTTGACTTTTTTGGCAATTTATCTGGATTAATATTCGAATACATTTTGGCAAGCTCCCTGGAACTTCGATTTCTTGCATATCAAAAAGAGGGACTCTATCCCAGCCCAATTCTCGTGCTGCCTGAGCCGGAAAGGCAGCATTTAAATCAGGAGTGGCACTAAAAAAAACACTTACTATATCTTCGATCTTAAAATTATTCACTCTCTTTAAAGCAATCAGCAATTCTTTGGTGATTTCTATAATCTCTTCTTTAGTATTGCTATTTACAGTTATTGCTCCTCTTATTCCTCTTACCAGCATATATATACCTCCTTTTTCACACCAGAGGACAGTTCTCTGACACAATTTGAGATTGCCACGCCCTGATAAAATCAGGGCCCGCAATGACATTTACATTCTTTACGGGCTCGATGAATCGAGCCCCCTTTAACCATAACCTCTTATAAAACAAAAAAAGATCATAGGAATTTAAAAAACCTATGACCTTTATATATAAATATATAAAGATATCATAGGCATAAAACCGATGTCTATGCCTATGATATCTTATTTTTAACTTCTAAGATGTTAAGGCATAAACATCGGTGGAATAATAGTAATAGAAATAAAAATTAAAGGAATTTATTGATTTAGTAAATTCTCTATTTATAGCCACCTTACCTACTCCTTAACATTTTTTAAAATATTAGCATACTCTTTCGTCTCTGTCAAATTTTATTTAGTGGCTAAATTAGTATATAGTATGTAGTATTTAGTATTTAGTGAATATTGTTTAGTATTAAAACGTAAATCTAAAAGCATAAAACCATATCCGTATCTCGTATCTTGTAAATCGTATCTCGTGCAAACTAGTGTATAGTGTATAGCGTAAAGCGTAGAGCGTATAGCGCATAGAACACAGTAACAAGTAATATGTAGGGACAGATCTTGTGTCTGCCCGAAATGAATTCGTAATAAGAAATAGGCAATACGCAATACGAAAAAAGGTTTTAATTTTGAATTATGGCTTTACAATTTTAGTTTTAAAGTTATAGTTTAATTAGAACAAGTATCTTGCTAATCCAAAACTATACGCTAAACGCTACCCGCTATACGCTATACTATTCACTAACGACTAATTAATTGGGCAATTGGTCAATTAATAATTTACTTTCATTAAAAATAGTCCTTTGGCGGGGACAGTTTTACCTGCCATTTTTCTATTTTTAGCTTCTAATATCTTCTTTATCTCTAAATAATTTATATTCCCCATACCTACTTCCAAGAGAGTACCAACGATGGTACGAACCATTTTATATAAAAAAGCATCGGCCTCAATATGAAAACAAAATATATTTCCTTTCCTGGTTATGTTTATATCTTTAATGGTTCTTTTCCAGTTTCTAATCCTACTCCCCGACGAACAGGCAAAAGATGTAAAATCATGTTTTCCTTGTAAAAATTTACTGGCTTTTTTCATCTCTTCTAAATTTATCTTCTTATAAACGCAATATACATAATTTCTTAGAAAAATAGGCAGGTAATTATTATTTAGATTAGAATTCAAAACATAATAATGATAAATTTTACTAACTGCACTATAACGGGCATGAAAATTATCATCTACTCCCTCTGCTTTTTTAATCCTGATATCTAAGGGTAGCAATCGGTTTAGAATCAAAGGTAATTCCACCCAGGGAATAGAACTGTTAGTTTTAAAATTTGCTACTTGTCCTAAGGCATGCACTCCTGCGTCGGTTCTTCCAGAACCGTTAAGTATTATTTTTTCTTGGGTAATCTGAGATATTTTTTCTTCCAAAATTCCCTGTATGCTTAAAAGACTTTTTTGTCTTTGCCAGCCATAATATTTAGTTCCTTCATATTCTAGGGTAAGCTTTATGTTAATCATTTTTCCCCTTTGTTAGCTGGTTTGATAGTTAGTTGGTTAGATAGCTAACCAGCTAACTAGTTTTACACGCCCCACGCTATTTTTCTTCACGATATACGAATTCAAAACATTACACTCACCGTAATAGTGATAACAATAGTTAGAACAAAGGTTAAAATATCAGTTTTTTTGATTTTTAGTTCTCTATAATGAGTCCTACCCTCTCCCCCTCTATAGCATTTAGCTTCCATAGCAATGGCTAATTCATCAGCACGTCGAAATGCATTAACAAACAAGGGTATTAAAATAGGTATTAAATTCTTTGCTCGGTTAAAAATATTTCCACTTTCAAAGTCTGCACCTCGAGATATTTGAGCTTTCATTATTTTTTCTGTCTCTTCCAATAAAGTCGGAATAAATCTCAGTGCTATAGTCATCATCATAGCTATTTCGTGAGCGGGCATACCTATGAATTTAAAAACAGACAATAACCTTTCTATTCCATCAGTTAAAGATATAGGAGAGGTGGCCAAAGTAAGCAGGGAGGTAGTTAAAATTAGGATAAATAATCGAAAAGAAATAAGCAGCCCTTTTACTAATCCTTCCCGGGTTATTTTTAAAAAGCCTAACTGATAAATCACTTCTCCTTCAGTCATAAAAAGATGGATTATCAGAGTAAATATAATAATAAATAATAGGGGACGCAGACCCCTGAATACAAATTTTGGGTGTACCTTAGAAATTATAATGCTAATTAATACAAAACTTCCTAAAATTAAATATCCTGAAAATTTTGTTATTAAAAACAAGCTTACAATTATAGCCAAACAACTCAATATTTTTATTCTGGGATCCAAATTATGAATTAAAGAATCCCTTGGGATATATTGACCAAAGCTAATATTCCTTAATATTCTCATCTTTCCCCATCTTTTTAATAATAATTTATAAATTACACTCTTTAAACATTTATCTCTTTATTGGTTTTTTCATTTTTTTTAACACTTCTCTTTCAGCATCATCTACGGTTAATACCCCGGTATATACATCTTTTCCTTTTGCTTTTAATTTATGCATACACTCGGTTACCTGTGGAAGTCCTAAACCCACTTTCACTAGATCGTTAGCATGCTTCTCAAAAATTTCTTGGGGAGTACCATCTATAATTATCTCTCCTCGATGCATTACTAAAAGACGCTTCACTGTCTCGGCAACCTCTTCCATATTGTGTGAAACTAATACCACAGTCATTCCGAAATTATAATGTATTTTTTTTATCTCAGATAATATATTATCCCTACCTTGCGGATCAAGATTGGCAGTAGGTTCATCTAAAATCAACATTTTTGGTCTTATGGAAAGTATACTGGCTAAAGCAACACGACGCATCTCCCCTCCGCTTAGAGAAAAAGGAGAACGTTCTACATAGAGGTTATAATCAAGGTCGACCATCTTTAAGGCTTCTTTGACTCTTTTTTCAATTTTTCCTTCTGGTAAACCTAATTTTCTTGGGCCAAAGGCTACTTCTTGATAAATTGTTTCTTCAAATAATTGATTCTCGGGATACTGAAACACTAAACCTATTTTTTGTCTTACTAACTTAAGGTTTGCTCCTTTTTTATTTAAATCCATTCCTTCGACGTAGATTTTACCAGAAGTTGGTGTAAGTAAACCGTTAAAATGCTGAATTAAAGTCGTTTTTCCGCAACCAGTATTACCGATTAGACCAATAAATTCACCTTCATCAATCTCTAAATTGATATTCTTTAATACTTCTGTTTCAAAGGGCATTCCCAAACTATAGGTAAAGCATATATTTTCTAAATGTATAAACATAAACTTTCCACCATATCCTCAACTTTCAATATATGGGGAGATATATCTATTCCTCTTTTGTTTAATCTTAGAGCGAGTTCGGTTATTTGAGGAACATCCAATCTTAATTGTTTTAAAACCTCTATTTGAGTAAATACCTCCTCAGGTTTTCCTATGAGAGCAATTTTTCCTTTATCTAATGCGATTACCCGGTTAGACTCAACTACCTCCTCCATTAAGTGAGTAATATAAATGATAGTAATGTTCTCTTCTAAATTTAACTTCTTAACAATACCTATTACCTCTTTTCGGCCCCGGGGATCGAGCATTGCCGTAGGTTCATCTAAAACCAAATAGGAAGAGTGCAAAGCAATTGCCCCAGCAATTGCTACTCTTTGTTTTTGTCCACCTGAAAGCAAATGCGGTTCGCTTTTTTTGTACTCTTCCATTTCTACAACTTCTAAAGCCCAATTAACTCGTTCTCTCATAAGTTTTGTCTTTATTCCAATATTTTCCAGACCAAAAGCTATATCATCTTCCACCGTAGTTGCAATAATCTGATTGTCTGGATTTTGAAATACCATACCAACTTTTCGTCTTATTTCCCATGTTTTGCTCTTATCCTTGGTATTCATTTCATCTACCCAAATATCTCCGGTAGTAGGAAGCAACAAGCAATTCATGTGTTTAGCTAAAGTAGATTTTCCAGATCCATTAGAACCTATAATAGAAATAAAATCACCTTTTTTTATTTCTAAATTAATAGAATCCAAAGCTTTTATTTGATCTTTCATATGATAATTGTATATGTGACTTAAATTTTTTATTTTAATCAAAATGTTCACCACTTATAAGATAGTATATAGTATATCGTACTTTAGCGTGGAGCGTACAGCGTATAGCGTGTAGGGGCTCAATGAATTGAGCCCATTAGAGAAGAAAAATTACCAAAACAACCCGGGTCGGATAAATCCAACCCCTACATGACGCGATGTATGATATACACTTATAATCGCAATAGTAATACAGTATATATATAAAAATAATTTTGGATTTAGAA
>JAKLPU010000084.1:0-7128 GCA_022013755.1 Candidatus Atribacteria bacterium
CCCAAATTTCTTTTGCTTTTACCGGCATAAAGGGAGAAATTAAAATAGTGGATAGACGTATGGATTCTGCCAGATTATATAGAATAGCAGATAATCTTTTCTTTTGTGAAATATCGCGCCCTAATATCCAGGGCTCTGTTTGATCAATATATTTATTCGTTCTTCTTATAAATTGCCAGATAGTTTCCAAAGCGGTGTTAAGTGATAAATTATTCATTTGAGTATAATATTTTTTTATAGTTTTTAAAGCAAAATTCTCTAACTCCACATCATATTTTTCTTTTTCTCTCCCTGATTGGGGAATCTCTTTGTTAAAATACTGGGTAATCATAGCTATAGTTCTACTTACTAAATTCCCCAAATCGTTAGCCAGGTCATAATTTATTCTTTTAATCAACAAATCTTTAGAAAAATTACCGTCTTGCCCAAAAGAAACCTCTCTCATTAAAAAATATCTAAAGGCATCGGCACCATATTCTTCTATCATTTTATAAGGATCTACTACATTTCCTTTAGATTTTGACATTTTTTCTCCCTCTATCGTCCACCAACCATGAGCAAAGACCATTCGGGGAGGTTCAATCCCGGCTGCCATTAACATGGTAAACCAGATAACGGTATGGAATCTCAATATATCTTTTCCAACAAGATGAACATCTGCCGGCCAATATTTCTCAAATTTTTCATTATCTATATTATATCCTGCTACTGTAATGTAATTTAATAAAGCATCATACCAAACATAAATTACATGATTATTATCAAAAGGGACATCTATGCTCCACTTTAAGCTTTTTTTTGTTCTGGTTATACTTTGATCTTTAAGGCCGCTTTTTATAAAACTTATAATTTCATTTCTTCTTGCTTTCGGTTGAATGCATTGAGGATTTTTTTCAAAATATGACAATATCTGATCTTGATATTTTGACATTTTAAAGAAATAACTTTCTTCCTTTATCTTTTCTATCTTCTTCCCGCAAGTAGGACATGTTTCATTTGTCAACTGGGTTTCAGTCCAAAACGTCTCACAAGGCACGCAATACCAACCCTCATATTCACCTTTGTAAATATCACCATTTTCATATAATTTAGTAAATATTTCTTGAACTATTTTAATATGTCTTGGTTCAGTTGTACGTATAAAATCATCATATTCTATATTTAGCAATGGCCATAGATTTTTAAATTTTAATACCACCTTATCTGCCAGCTCCAAAGGTGTTAAATTTACTTTTTCTGCTGAACGAGCAATCTTTTGACCATGTTCATCTGTGCCGGTAGAAAAAAGAACATCATACCCGGATAGTTTTTTATATCTGGCCATGACATCTGCAGCTATTGTAGTGTAAGCATGTCCGATATGTGGTACATCATTAACATAATAGATAGGGGTAGTTATATAAAATGTTTTTTTAGATTGATTTTTCTTTTCCATTTATTATCATCCTTTCATTCTCGCATATCGTATCGCAATATAGTATCGCGTAAATCCACACTATGTTTTCAGCAAATTATATAGGTATTCTACACAATATTACAGTTTGCAAATAGCATTCATATTAAATAAAAACTATTTTAAATAAAGTATCTCTTTCGATGTAGAGGTCGAATTTATTCGACCCGAGTATTTTGAATATTTTTCTGATGGGTTTGATGAATCAAACCCCTTGCTCACAGTTTTTATGATTTTTGCACAATGAATTGTGCCCTTCTTGTTTTATTGTCTTTTGTTTACCTTGGGCACGATGCATCGTGCCCCTACAAATTACTTATCACACATCACTTATTACGGGCAGATGCAAGGTCTACCCCTACATATTATATATTATTATGTATTTTATTTTCTTCTTTCTTTGCTATACGCTATACGCTGTACGCTATCCGCTAGTCCTTCATTTCCAATAATTTTTTGTATATCAGATTTTTTGGAATATTTAATTTTTCCTGAGCAATTTTTATTATATCTTTATTTGAATAACCCTGGTTTTTTAGTTTTTTTAAATATATTTCCATTATACATTCATCTTTTAAAAAATCTATTGTATCGTTTCCTTTTTCCTTAATTCCCCCCTGGACAACCAGAGTAATTTCACCTTTTATCTCTTTTGTATTCATTTCACTTAGAACCAGATTTAGTTTTCCTCTGATTATCTCTTCGTACTTCTTGGTCAACTCGCGAGCTATAACTATTTTTCTATCTCCCAAAATTTCTAACATATCTTTCAGGGCTCTTTTCAACCTGTGAGGGGTTTCATAGAAAATAATGGTTCGCTCTTCATTTTTTATACTTTTAAAATATCTTTTCCTCTCTTTGATTTTGCGAGGTAAAAACCCCTCAAAAACAAATTTATCGGTAGGTAATCCTGATACAACTAAGGCAGTTATCAGTGCTGAAACACCGGGTATTGGAATTATCTTTATATTATTATTTAAAGCTAAATTTATCAATACATATCCTGGATCGGAAATTCCTGGCATACCCGCATCAGAAACCAGAGCTATGTCCTGACCATTTTTTAATATTTCTACCAGATAGGAAGCTTTTTTAAATTTATTATATTCATGGTAGCTTGTAACCTTTGTATTTACCTGGTAATGAATTAATAATTTTTTTGTATGCCTGGTATCTTCAGCGGCAATTAATTTTACCTCTTTTAAAATCCTTAAAGCCCTGATAGTAATATCTTCTAAATTTCCAATAGGTGTTCCACAAATGTATAAAATTCCCCTTGTTTTATTTTTATCCAAAACACTTATTCATCTCCACTTTTTTCGTTAATATTGAAATATAGGATGCTCAATTTTTAATTCTTCTTTTCCCCCTTTTACTCCCTCTAATAATACAAGATTTGCATTTTCCCCTGGCCGAGGATGAATGAATTTTACAACCTTTGGTTCAATACCATATTTTTTTAGAGCTATTACTAATTTTATTAGTTTGGCACTTCTATAAATTAAATAAATTCTTCCCTTATTCTTTAGCAAATAATTACTTACGGAAATTATGTCCTCTAAATCACCTTTTATTTCGTGCCGAGCAATGGCTCTGCTATTTGAAGGATTAATCTTCCCCTGCCCCAGAGAAATATAAGGAGGGTTACTTACTACAACATCAAATTGCTGGTTTTTAAAAATATTTTTTAGGTTTCTGAAATCTTCTTGAATGATAGTGATACCATTTTGTAATTTATTTAATTCAATACTTCTCCTGGCCATACCCGCTAAATCTTTTTGTATCTCAATACCATAAATAGACAATTCCTTTCTTCTGCCAAATAAAAGCAGAGGAATTATCCCAGAACCAGTTCCTAAATCAATAATATTTTCATAATTTTTAAGTCTAATAAAATTAAGCAGTAAAATAGAATCCACAGAAAAACGATATGAATCCCTTGCCTGGATAATTCTTAGTCCTTTATCTCCTAGATCTTCTATTTTCTCATTATTATTTATTTTAATCATACTCTATGCCCGACGCAATACACTAAATCACTTATTATTATCATTTTTTGCACTTTTATTTTTCATTACAAGTTCTTCGAATTCTTCTTCGGGTATTTTAATTCTTTTCTTAATACCATCATTCTTGCTGTTAGAGTCGCTTTCTAATTCAACTATAATATATTTTTTTAACACATTTATTTCTATAACTTTTCCTTTGCCTTTATCTGTTTCAACATTCTCTCTTAATTTAGGATATTTTTTTAAGCACTCTTTATAGAACTCACATTCGTAAGATAAACAGCACATTAATCTACCGCAAAGGCCTGATACTTTAGATTGATTCAGGGCAATTTTTTGTATTTTAGCCATATTAATATGAATTGGAGCAAACTTTTGAATAAAAGAAACGCAACACACTTCTCTCCCACAAATTCCCATTCCACCTATTAATTTTGTTCCATCTCTTACTCCAATTTGTCTCAGCTCGATTTTAGTTTTAAAGACTTTAGCTAAGTCTTTAACCAATTCTCGAAAATCTATTCGTTGAGTAGAAACAAAATAGAATATTATCCGACTTCTATCAAATAAATACTTTACGTAAACTAATTTCATGGGCAAGTTATATTTTTTAATCTTCTCTTTACAGATATTTAATGCATCAATTTCCTCTCGCTTTATTATTTCAAGTTTCTCAAAATCCTCTTTATTCGCTTTTCTAAGTACATTTTTAAGCGGGGTATCTAATTCATCATTTTTTATATATTTGTAAGGGATCACTACTTCGCCCAAGTCTAAACCAATAGCTGTTTTTACTAAACAAATATCCCCTTTCTTTAATCTAATTTTATTATTAATTTTAAAATAATAGATATAATTTGTTTTGGCAAATTTTAAACCAGTTACTTTAGGCAATACTCAACACCTACCATCTTTATATATAATCTTTCCAAAATGAGACGTGTATTTACATTTTTTATCAAATATTCTTCTATCTGTTCTAAATAATCCAAAATATCAATTAGAATTTCCTGAGAATAGATTTGAGATTTTTCATCAAGTATTTCTAATTTATCGCAATTGGCAATATACTTTTGATCTCCTGTATTTTTAATGATTAAAATATCCCGATACCATAATTTTATCATTTCTAAAATCTCTTCTATTCTATCTATTTCAGATACCATCTTTTCAACTTTTGCAAAAATATCGTCACCATATTTTCCGGGAGATATGGCTGATAAGTAGTCTAATACTTCTTCTCTTCTAATAAAATATTCCTTATCTGATAATAATTTTAAAGCGCATCCAATGCTCCCTTGAGCTAATTTGGAAATAATTTCAGCTTTCTCTTTTTCTAAATTTTTATTTTTGTTTAGTAAAAACTCTTTTATTTTATAGGAGGATATTAATCCAAAATTTACTATCTGGCAGCGTGAGACTATCGTGGGCAAAATTGGATCTATCTTTGAGCAAATCAGAATTATTATTGCGTAATAAGGTGGCTCTTCAATGGTTTTTAATAAACAGTTTGACGCCTCAAGAGTCATTTCTTCTGCCTTGTCTATTATATATATCTTTTTTTTATTTTTAAAGGGCTTCAATATAATCTCTTTCCGCATTTCTCGTATTTGTTCAATCTTTATCGAACTCTTGATTGGTTCAATTATTTTTAAATCCGGGCTATATTGCTTACTAATCTCCTTACACGATTGACAATCTTCGCAAGCTTCTGAATTTTTATTAAGTTTCAAACAATTTACCGCCTTGGTAAATTCTATAGCCATAAGCTTTTTCCCAGTACCTTCGCTTCCGACAAAAATATAAGATGAAGAGAGCTTATTCTCTTTTAGAGATTGTGTTAGTATTTTTATTGCTCTTTCTTGTCCAACTATATCTTTGAAAGACACAAATACCCCCTTTTTAGCGTGTAGCGTACAGCGTTTAGCGTTTAGAGTATAGGATAAATCAATAAACTAAAAATGCAAAGTGAAAAGCTATATCAGTTAGTTGGTTACTTGGTTAGCTAGTTAGCTGGTTTAATGCTAATTCATTAACTAACTAATTCTACACGGTATATTCTATTTAATAATCTGTCTTCTATCTTATTTACGAGATACGATTCACGAGATACGAGATACAAACTTGGCTTCTGGATTCTAGCTCCTTCTTCCCAAACTATCCGCTATACGCTACACGCTCCACGCTAATTTTACTCTACGCTCTACGCTGTGCGCTATACGCTAATTTTCTATTCACAATTTTGATTATCTCTTCAAATATATCTTCTTTGCTCCTGTTAGCATCAATTATTTTAATTCTTCCTGTTTCTTCATGAGACAATTGGTAATAGCCTTGTCTAACTCTTTCTAAAAAAAATTTCCCTCCGATAATTTTTTTATTTATAAATTCTTCTTCAAATCGCATTTCACGCAAATTACCGAAAGAAGCTGACCTCCTTAATCCTTCGTATGGATCAATATCTAAGATAAAGGTTAAATCAGGAATGGCCTTTCCCACGACTAAGTTATTTAGATGCTTTGTAATTTTTAAATCTATACCTCTTCCGTACCCTTGATAAGCAGTAGTAGAATCATAAAAACGATCAGATATAACTACCTTCCCCTCTTCTAACGCTGGTAATATTATTAATCTGACATTTTCTGCCCGAGAAGCTAAAAACAATAGCATTTCGGTTTTATAATCCATACCATCATTTTTTTGGTCGAGAAGAATTTTTCGTATTTTATCTCCAATCTTTGTTCCCCCCGGCTCTTTAGTATAAATAGAAGGTATTTTTTGTTTAATTAAAAAATCGAAAAGCATCTTTGCTTGGGTAGTTTTCCCACAGCCTTCAAGCCCCTCAAAAGTTATAAATAAACCTTTTTTCATTATATGCTTCTTTAATCCTTTTCAAATTGTTAATTAAATTAAATAAAAATACTTTTTTACCTGTCGTATTACCTTTTAACTCTTCTTATTTTCATTATTGTACATAAGCACTCGGCAAATATCGGTTAGAGTTACTATTCCCACTAATTTCCCATCTCGCAAGACAGGAAGCCTTTGAATTTTATTTCTAATTAGTAAATCCGCTGCTAAAACTTCGTTGTCATCTTCATCGATAGTAACAATATTCTTTCTCATAAATTCTTCAATTGGATGTTGAGAATATTCTTTTAAACTTTTAGATAATTGTATAAATTCAGAAAGAATAGAACCACTATTTATAATTCCTAAATAATTCGGTAGAGTAGCTCTAATTATGTCGTGTAGAGATATAAATCCAACAACCTCTTGATTATTGTTAACTACTGGAAGCCCGGTAATTTTATGTCTGGATAATATTCCTATTAAATCTGCCAGTTTACATGAGGCTAAAGCACTGGTAACATCCCGAATCATAATATCCTTTATTTTCAATCTTGAGTATCTCCTCTCAATATTTATCTTTATAGTCTCTTAACGTTCACATATTGAAGACATCTCTCTACTTCTTCCCTTGAACTAAATTCCTCTTCTTCTCTAAGAGCGCTGGCTAAAGCACAGGCCATAGAAAATTTTATTGCTTCCTCAAGATTTTTCCCCTCTTCGGTTAGGGCAATTGCAAATCCCGCAATCAAGGCATCGCCTGCTCCGATTATATTTACGATTTCATGATATGTAGTCTCTGCAAACCATATTTCA
>JAKLPU010000085.1:0-4718 GCA_022013755.1 Candidatus Atribacteria bacterium
GTCAACCTTGAGCAGCTTAGCAAGATAACTGATAAATATACCGGTGCAGAGATAGAGGCTATTGCCCGAAGGGCTTCAATGCTTGCCATCAGGGAGTTTTTAAATAAATTAAAAGGTAAACCTACTAAAAAAGACATTGAAAAATTTAGTATTAAGAACAAACACTTTGAAGAAGCAATGAAATTGATAACTTCAAGAAGATAATGGTTAACCAAAAGAATAAGGGGATGCTAAAATGAGTGAAGGAAGATATATTTACGGAATAATAAAAAATACTGAAGGGAAAAATGTTGAACCTTTTAGTATTAGCACTGATGAAGGTGTATACACAATTAATTATAAAGACATTAGTTGTGTAGTGAGTAATTCACCTATACAAGATTATACATCTATGCTTAAAGAAACTTTAGGTCGTTTATTGATTAAACACCAGACAATCATTGAGAAAATTATGAAAGACTATACCATTATTCCTATGAAGTTTGGTACATTTGTAGCCGATAATGATGAAGTTATTAAGGTTTTAAAAAGAGGTTATTCTAAGTTTAGAGAATTATTTTCAATGATAGATGGAAAGATAGAACTCGATCTAACTGCTGCCTGGATTGATTTAAATAGTATTATGAAAGAAATTAGCGAGAAAGATAAGCAGATAAGGGAGTTTAAGACAGAGATTATAAAAAAGCCTCCCAGCCAGAATCTTCAAGATAGAATAAAAATAGGGATGATGATCAAAGATGAATTAGATAAAAAAAAAGAAAAAGAGCAGGCTTATATTATTGAGTGTTTAAAAGAATTTACCATTGATTTTCAGAAACACTCGGTAATGGATGATAAAATGATTTTAAATTGCGCTTTTTTAATAGAAAAAAGAAAAGAATCTGATTTTGATATTAAATTAAAAACTCTGGATGAAGAATGTAAACAAAAGATAAATTTTAGGTGTATAGGACCTTTGCCTTCTTACAGTTTTTTTACCTGTCAATTAAAAAGGGTGGAATATAAGCAGATAGAACAGGCGAGAAAATTATTAGGTTTAGAAGCTAAATTATCTTTAGAGAAGATAAAAGACTCTTATCGGAAGATTGCCCAAAAAAATCACCCCGACAAAGACTCGAACAACCTGCAACTCGAAGAAGATTTTGAAAAAATTACCCAGGCTTATCAACTATTAAAAGAATGTTACAAAGCGGAGAATATTGACTTAGAAAATGACAAGCAAAGCGAACTTCTTATGGTAGAGATGATAAGAGTATAGTAAGGAGGAGCATAATAGATGAATGAGGGAAAATATCTATATTGCGTAATTAATGAAGAACAGAGTAGGAATTTTGGTCCTATGGGGATTGGAGATAGGGGTGATGAGGTATACACTTTGGGTTTTCGTGATTTAGCTTGCGTAATTAGTTCTACTCCGATGACTAAATTTGTAATCAGTCGAAAAAATCTAATTGCCCACGAGAAAGTAATAGAGAAAATAATGGGAGAATATAATGCTGTGCTTCCGGTTAGATTCTGCACTGTTGCCACCAGCAGTGAAGAAATTAGGAATTTATTAATGAAAAACTATCAAGCGCTTAAGAATTCTTTACGAAGTATGGATAATAAAATAGAATTGGGTTTAAAAGTTTTCTGGCAGAAGATGGAAGATGTTTTTAAAGATATTGCATCAACAAAGAAAATAGTAAGATTGAAAGAAAAATTAATTAAAAGTTCTATTTCAGTCAACACAAATGAGAAGGTTAGTTTAGGTAAAAAGGTTAAAGAAATTCTGGAGAAAAAAAGAGAAATTGAAGCAGAAAAGATTTTAGAGGTATTAAGACCTAAATGTATTGAGTTTCGCAGAAACAAGATAATAGGTGATAAGATGATACTGAATTGTGCATTCCTGGTAGATAAAAGCCATGCAAGAGATTTTGATGACCATGTAGAAAGATTAAATAAAACATCTGAAGATAGATTAAAGTTTAAATATGTAGGACCAATAGCCCCATTTAATTTTGTGGAATTAAACTTAAAATGGGGACAACAAGAATAAATATAAGGAATAAATATATATTGTAAGCGCTTTAAAATAATTAAAATAAATTGAGGTTGAGATGGAAAAAGGGAAATACATTTACTGTGTAATTGGAGTTAATAGAGATAGAAAAGATTTATCAAGTGATAAATATAAATTTCGAAAAAAGTATAATTCCCCGGGAATTGGCGACCAAGATGATGAAGTATATAACATATCTTACCAAGATATTACTGCGGTAGTTAGTTCTTCTCCTGATACAAGTTATTCGATTTCCAGAAAAAACCTTATATGTCATCAAAAGGTATTGGAAGAATTAATGGAAGATTATACTGTTTTGCCGGTAAGGTTCGATACAGTTGCCGTTAGTAAAAATGGAATTTGTACTGATGAAAGGATTAAAGAAGAAGTACTTGAAGCCAGATATAAAGAATTTAAAGATTTATTAGCTAAAATGGATGATAAAGTAGAATTAGGTATTAAGGCATCCTGGATTGATATGCAAAGGATTTTCCAGGAGATTGTTGAAGAAAATAAAGATATTAAAAAATTGAGGAATAATTTACTTTTAAAATCAATTGACCGCCCATATGGGGAAAAAGCGACTTTAGGTGAAATGGTAATACATGCTTTGGAAGGAAAGAAATTAAAAGAAGAAAAAGATATTCTAAAAGTTTTAAAAGAGAATTATGTTGACAAACGCAGCAATAAAGTTTTTGGAGATAAAATGATCACTAATTTATCTTTTTTGGTAGAAAAACCTAAAGTAGAAGAATTTGATAGATTAGTAGATAAATTAACTGCAACTTATGATGGGAGAATAAAATTCAAATATGTAGGGCCAGTTCCGCCAATAAATTTTGTAGAATTGGTAATATCTTTTAAAGATTAACTACTAAGGATACAATGCTGACTTGGAGGTTAATAAGGAGAAAAGAGTGAAAGAATCATCTAATAAAAAATATAGCAATGTTGAAGCAAACAATGAGGACTTAAATATTGGATTACTCGATATAGTATTTCCCATTTTTCTGCCCATAAAAGGAATACACTTTATTTCCAAGAAATTAAGTGAAATGGCAGAAGAAGATATTACCGATACTTCCAGAATACAAGAGGAATTATTGGAACTTCAGATGCGTTATGAAATGGAGGAGATAACCGAGGAAGAATACGATAAAAAAGAAAAAAAACTTTTAACGAAACTGGAATCTATTAGGAAATATAAAGAGAAAAAATAGGAAAAATTAAATTATGATTACAACCCAATTATAACCAAAAAGGAAGGAGGTAAGAGGAACATGGCAGAGCAAACTCAAAATCTTGGCCCATTTAGATGTCCAAAATGTGGCACAGCAACAAGTGCAGATTGTAGTTTTTGTCCGGTATGCGGAGAAGCCCTGGATATCGAGTGTCTTGAATGTGGAGCAACCTGGCGCTTTATATATAATTACGCATTTTGTCCTTCCTGTGGAGCAAAATTTAAAAGTAAGTGACAGGATTAGCCAGAAATTAAGCAGAAAAAATTATTTTGATTTAAAAGAGAATGTAAATTGCAAATGTAATGTAAGTGAAAAAATATTTTATAAAAAAAGGAGGAATTGAAAATGGCAAAGTCTATGTATGAATTAATCGAGAAAGCTCGTGAGGAATTGAGCAGCATTACCGGATTGGAACTTTCTACTACTTTAGGAGCAGTTAAAGGAGAAAAAGGTTGGAAGGTTACTATAGAAATGGTGGAAAAACATGCTATCCCTGACCAGATGGATATCTTAGCTGTTTATGAAGTATTTTTAGATGATGATGGTAATGTAATTGAATTTAAGCGGACAAGGTTAAGAAAGAGAGTAGACACCGAGCGCGCAGAAGGTGAAGAAGAATAATAAAAATATGAATTTTGATTTAGCGGGGTAAAAAATAAGAATACTTTAATAAAATATCAGGAAAGTAGACATTGGAGGAAATTATAAAAGATGGGGAATGTGTTGGATTTTCAGGGTTATTCTCTTTTGCTTTTTGGAGGGAAAGGTGGGTGTGGAAAAACTACATCATCTTGTGCCGTAGGTCTTTATTTAGCACAGAATTATCCTGATAAGAAAATTCTTATTATATCTACTGATCCGGCTCATTCAGTAGGTGATAGTTTTGGATGCAACGTTGGAAACAATATTACCCCGATAGAAGGATTAAATAATCTTTGGGCTCTGGAGATAGATGCAAATGTTGTAGGTGAAAATTTTAAAAAAGAACATGAAATAGCTATAAAGAAAATAGCCGACCGTGGTACTTACTTTGATAAACAGGATATTGCTGATTTCTATGAATGCGCCATACCAGGATTGGATGAGATTATGGCTATAATAGAGATTTCCAAACTACTAAAAGATGGACAATATGACCTAATTGTCCTTGACACCGCACCCACCGGGCATACATTAAGACTTTTAAATTTACCAACAGAAATGAAAAAGTGGATACATCTAATGGATATGATGCAATCCAAATATAGATTTATGGTTAAACAGTTTGCCGGTAGATACAAGAAAGATGATGCAGATGAATTTATAGAGACAATGTCTAAAGATATAAATAGGGTAAAGGTGCTGTTAAGTAACTCACAAAATACAAAATTCATCCCCGTTACTATTCCGGAGACAACGAGCATAGATGAAACAGAAAAACTTTTAAAGCACCTTAA
>JAKLPU010000086.1:0-3304 GCA_022013755.1 Candidatus Atribacteria bacterium
CATATCTTTTATCAAAAAATAATTCCTGCCATTGTCTTACCATTCCTAAATAACCATTATTCATAATAATCACTGTAATAGCTAAATTATTATTCATAGCGGTTGCTATTTCTTGTTGGGTCATTTGAAAACTGCCATCCCCTGAAATACAAATTACTGTTTTTTCAGGACAACCCATCTTTGCACCAATAGCAGCAGGAAAACCATATCCCATTGTCCCTAAGCCTCCTGAAGAAATAAAACTGCGAGGTTCAGTATATTGGTAATACTGGGCGGCCCACATTTGGTGTTGCCCCACACTGGTAACAATGATGGTATTATCTCTTGCAATTTTACTAATTGTTTCCATAATATATTGTGGTTTTAGCTCTTCGTTGTTAATATATTTTAACGGATATTTTCTTTTAAAATCTTCTATCGTATTTAGCCACTCTATTTCTTTCTTTTTAAGAATATATTTATTTAATTTTTCTAATATATTCTTGATATCACCTATAATGGGAATATCTACCAAAATATTTTTCCCTACTTCAGCCGGATCAATATCAATATGAATTATCTTGGCTTTCAAAGCAAATTCATCTAATTTTCCGGTAATTCGATCATCAAACCTTACTCCTAAAGCAATAATTAAATCAGCATCACTAATAGCATAATTTGCGCAAGGAGTGCCATGCATACCCAACATTCCCAAAGATAGAGAGTGAGTTTCGGGAAAAGAGCCTAAACCCATTAAAGTTGTAGTAACCGGGATATTAGTTTTAAGAACCAAATCTCTTAATTCCGAAGAAGCATTAGATGAAATTACTCCTCCTCCTGCATAAATAACCGGCTTTTTTGCATTTTTTATTTCTTGTACTGCTGCTTTAATTTGTTTAACATTTCCACTAAAAGTTGGCTTATACCCATTTAGACTAACACTTTCAGGATATTTAAATTCAGTCTGCGCTAATTGGATATCTTTAGGAAAATCTATTAATACTGGCCCGGGTCTTCCTGTTCGGGCAATATAAAAAGCTTCTTGCACAATCCTGGCCAAATCTTTTACATCTCTTGCTACATAACTATTTTTTGTAATTGGCAAGGTAATACCAATGATATCTACTTCTTGAAAAGCATCGGTTCCAATTAAATTAGTAGGCACCTGACCGGTAAAAGCCACCAAAGGAATAGAATCAAGGTGCGCATTAGCCAAACCGGTTACCAAATTAGTAGCTCCCGGTCCGGAAGTAGCCACGCAAACACCTACTTTACCAGTAGCACGGGCATACCCGTCAGCAGCATGAACTGCTCCCTGTTCATGCCTGGTAAGTATGTGTTTTATAGAGGTTTCACTATAAAAAACATCATATAGAGGCATTATTACCCCACCTGGGATGCCAAATATTACTTTTACATCTTCCTTTTTTAAACATTCTACTACTATTTGCGCTCCAGTTAACTTCATATAACCCATTTCCTTTCTATAATTTGGAATAAATTAATAGATAATTTATAAACTTCACTTTTGTTTTTGCCTATAAAAATACCCCAGTAAATAAATCCATTTCGTTAGTTAAAACAAAAGGGACCTATCCGCTGGGGTCTTTTTTACCCACGGTGTAATGCTAATACTGTGATATTAGTATTTTATACCACTCGGTCCAGGCTCTAACCTTAATTGATTAGACGGAACCCTAGGCATACTCCCGAAAAATAAAAAAACTTCCATCTTTATCTTAGTCCATAAAGACTAAAATAGGGACGAAAGTTATTCGTGGTACCACCCTAATTTAATAAAGAAAAGAAGTTATAAACCTTTCTAGTCTTTATCCTTAATTAATAAACAATAGATAACGCCTTTGAGACGTCACAGGTTACTAGGTAATTTCACCTGTGTATAAAATTATTTGAAGGTGAGATCTTCGGCAAACTTATGTTACCAATTCACACCAACCATTGGCTCTCTTTAACAATCTCGGTCTGCCTACTTATTCCTTCATTGTTTACAATTTTTGTTTATTAGAAAATAGAATACAACAATTAATCTTAAATGTCAAGCGGAGTTTAAAAATTTTTTTATATTTTATCTGACAAGTTTGTAGATAAAAAACCGCCAATACCCAAAAGTTTAAATATTTCTTACTGCTCCTTTGTCAGCGGACCCTACAAAATTAGCATAATATTTCAGATAACCTGATTTTGCTGTAGAAGACGGTAATTCTAATTTATCTAATCTTTGTTTTATCTCTTCCTCGTCTATCTTAAGGTCCAACCTTTTTTGAGGTATATCAATTTTAATAATATCTCCTTCTCTAACAATAGCAATTGGACCTCCCATGGCTGCTTCCGGAGCAATGTGACCGATAGATGCTCCTCGAGTAGCTCCAGAAAAACGTCCATCAGTAATTAAAGCTACGTCTTTATCTAATCCCATACCGGCAATAGCCGATGTAGGAGTTAGCATTTCTCTCATCCCTGGACCCCCTTTAGGGCCTTCATAACGGATTACTATGACATCTCCTTTTTTAATTTTGCCTTCTAAAATGGCTTTAGTACTTTCCTCTTCTGATTCAAATACTCTGGCGGGACCCTCGTGTCTTAGCATGTCTGAATGAATTGCTGAGCTTTTTACAACTGCCCCCTGGGGAGCTAAATTGCCTTTTAAAAATACAATACCTCCTTTGGGATTATAGGAATTTTCTATGGTTCTTATTACTTCGTTATTCAATATGAAAGCATTTTCAATGTTCTGACCAATATTTTTACCAGTTACTGTAATCTCCCCTAAATTAATTATCTTCTTCCTGTTTAGTTCTTTAAGTAAAGCTGAAATGCCTCCGGCTCTATCTAAATCTTGAATATGGTATTCTCCTGCAGGAGAAAGGCTGCACAATTGCGGAACTTGTTCCCTTATTCGGTTAAAATCATCTATGTCAAAAGGAATACCTGCTTCAAAGGCTATAGCCAGCGAATGGAGCATAGTATTAGAAGAACCTCCTAAGGCCATCTCCACAGTAATACCATTTTCTATAGCCTTTTTAGTAATAATATCTAAAAATTTAACATCTTTTTTTAACAATTCCATAATTCTCATTCCAGCATATTTTGCCAACCTTATCCTTCGGGCATCAATAGCTGGAATAGTTCCATTACCGGGGAGAGCTATACCTACAGCTTCTGCCCAAATATTCATAGAATTAGCAGTATATAAACCGGCACATGAACCAATTCCCGGACAAGCATAATCTTCTACTTCTTTTAATTCTTGCTCACTTATAGAATCTGTTTGAAACTTTCCTACTGCTTCAAAGACATTGCTCAG
>JAKLPU010000087.1:0-5588 GCA_022013755.1 Candidatus Atribacteria bacterium
GAAAAGGTTTTTTTACTATGCAAGTTACTGCTTGCAGGGGTACAAAAAACCTTTTGTGTTACCTGGGTAGTTACATTAAAAGGGGAGAGCAACATTTGTCAGTAGTGGATACTTTCACTGCTGCCAAATGTTGCGGTATTGTCTTTGCACTTATGAAGAAATATGAGTCTAAAAGCGGGCTTCTTTTAGTCTCATATTGCATTCATAGGTGCGTCCTATATTTGGTTTTCTTCTCTCCGGATAAAATTATATTTCGTAAATAGGGGCTGTTTTTGCCTTATTTACAGAAATATAATTTTATCCTTTCTTCCGGTGATCACAATCTAAAAGGGTATTTTCTTTTAGGTTGTGTTAACCGGTCTTTCTTTCTTTTTTAAAGTTCTCTTACTCTTACCACCTGTTGATATTTTTCTTGCTGCAGCGGGGTAACTGATTTTGTTACCCCTTGCAAGCAGCTAAAGAAAAATTTGGACAGGCGGTAAGCCTGGCGGCAATATAGAGACGTTCTTCCAGGTAACTGAAAAGCATTTTTCCCTATTCCTAAAATGCTTTTGTGTTACCTGGTTAAAATCATTAAAAAGAAAGAGCAGCAAGTGTCAGAGGTTAATACTTTAACTTCTGCCACTTGCTGCGGTCTTCTCTCCGTACTTGTGAGGAAACAGGTGCTTGAAAACTCCTTGTTTTCAATCGACTGTTTACTCATAGGTACGTCTTCTCTTTGATTTTCTTCTCTCCGGATAAAAATATCATGCTCGAATATGGGCGGTTTTGCCCTTATTCGATAAATTAGATTTTTATCCGCTCTCCCGGTGATCACAACCAAAAGGGGTTTTTCCTTTTCGGTTGTGTTCACTGGTCTTCCTTCCTTTTTTAAAGTTCTCTGGTTTTGAAGTTCTCTTGCTCTTACCACCTGTTGATATTTTTCTTTGGTCCAACGGGGATATGTTTTTAATATCCCATGTAAGGGCCAGAGAAAAATTTGAACAGGTGGTTATCCCTGACGGCAATATTAAGATAATCAATCAGGCAATAGAAAAGTATTTTTTCCTATTCCTAAAATGCTTTTGAATTGCCTGGAATGTTACGATAAAAGGGTCTGCGGAGGCAAATAGACTCACAGAGACAGAATAGGGGCGGGGCAAGGGAGAGAGGATCTCGATAATGCCTGCAAATATGCTTGTAGAGTAGGAGGTGAATCGACCGCAGTTTTTTCCTTCCCCCTTAGATACCCCCCCTAATGAATCATAACCTAACCTTAAATTAGCCCGCTTTCCCGTATCCCCGAAGCGTAAAGCCCGAAGTTCAAGGGAATTTAGCGAGGGGTACGTAAAGAAAGCGGGATATGAAAAGGAAGGGGGATTTTGGGGGGGTTTTAGGGGGGAATAAGGGGGAAGGAAAAGCTACCCGCCCCGCACGTGGTTGAGTTGTAAAATTAGAGATAGCCGGAGTAGATTAAGTTTGCCTGGTAAATTAGATTAGTCGGAGTGGCCAGGATTGATAAATCGAGGGGATTAAAGTAGATTTATCAAGGATTAAATAAAATTAAAAATAGTATTATTGTTTTTTCAAAATATGGTATACAACATTTAGGGAATTCGTAATTTTGACAATGTCCTTAACTTTAATTATAATCAAGAAGCCTACGGGAGTTAAAAATATAAAATATGAAGGGATTTGGAGGTTTAAAAATGTCTATTTCACAAATTACAAGTTATAAAATATTGCTCAAGAAAGAACCAGAAGGCGGTTATACGGTAACTGTTCCTTCTCTTCCCGGGTGTGTTACCTATGGTGAATCAATAGAAAAAGCAACAGAAATGGCAAAGGAAGCTATAGAATTATACTTAGAAAGTTTAAAAGCTCATCACGAAGAAATCCCCAATGATGAAGGTGTTTTAGAATGTACTCTAAGGGTGGGAATAAGTGCATAAACTACCATCTCTAACATCTCAGAAAGTTATAAAAATACTGGAGAGAAAAGGATTTGTATTAGATAGAAGCAAGGGAAGTCATCGAGTATATTATAATTCTGAAAACAAAAGAAGAGTTATTATCCCTTACCATAAGAAAGATTTACCAAAAGGCACTTTAATGGAAATTTTAAAACAAGCAGGTATTAGCAAAGAAGAATTAAAATAAATATTGTAATTTCATAACTATGGATTTTTCTCTGGCGTTGCCTAATGTAAGTCCTAACCTGTCAATAACTAATGAGAGAGAGAGAAAGAGTGGGTACTATAATTTATATACATACTATTATTTTCGAAAATCCTCTTTTTGGTACCTCAGGGATCTTAATCCTGGAGAGAGAAATAGAGAGAGAAAGAGATAAAATAAATTATAATTAAATTAAACAGCTCCCACTATAGTGTATTAGTCGCTTTTTTCACGCTAAAACCCTTATAAAATATAGAATTACCCCCTTCAGAAGTGAAGGGGTTTTGGTAATATAATAGAAATATTTATATAACCCCTTTTCCTTTCAGTCCTATTATCGCCTTTTTTACGGTATTATAATTCATTTTCGTTTTTTTAGAAATTTTTGTAACTGAAGGATTTTCTCCATCAAAAACAATTCCCAGCATCAAAGCTACTTTAGCTTCTGCGTTACTAAGTTCCGGCAATGTTCTAATATTTTTAATCAAAATATTACTATCTTTTAATTCACCATCTTTGAACCTATATTCGCAAACCTCACATTTTATATAAACAAGTCTATCTCTAATACCAACACATCCATATTTATAAGAAGCTTTTCGATAGACTTTTTTTAACTCTAATTCGGTTAGAGGTTTTAATAATGATTTATTTTTATCAATAACTAATTTTTTTGAATATTCTTTTGTGTTCTTATTCCGGAGTAATAAGTTATAGAGAATAAATAAGCTGTTGTTTCTCTCTCCTTCTTGTAAATCCCTGCTTAATACCTGGCATATGCAGTCCACTTTTTTACCGTGATATTTTAGTATTTTAAAAGTATTATGGTTTTTATCCTTTGCCGGGGAAGCCGGATTATTTTTCTTTTTGATTAATATTTTTGGGATTGGCAGTATTTCACTAAGAGGAATTTCATAAACATATCGATGAGCTTTTATTACTGATGGGGGAGCTACAACATAATTTCCATTACTTTTTAATTCGAGTCTTTTACCGAATAAGCTATTGGTGCTTTTAACCTGTTCGCCATTGAGAGAAAAATAGTAATGATAACCCCTTCTTGTCCTAACCCTGGTTGTTTCTTTTATCTCCGGTAAATATTCTTTTAACTCCGGCAAAAGATTAAGATCATCGACATCAATAACCGCTAATTTACTTATATCCCCGGTAACTATTCCAATATTTACATCAGAAAATTTATTACACCAATCAAAAATATCTTCTATGTTTGCTTTTTTATATTGGTAAGATTTCCAATAGATATAAGGTTTCTTTTCCTTATCAATCGGTATTAGACTATAACCATATTTTATATACTCATTTATACTTTTAAATATAATTTAAACCCTTTTTGGCGTGGCATGAAATAAGGGTTTAGCCTATAAATCACCCTCCAGGCCTGAATAGTTTTAAACTGAGTATGATTTACTGATTCTTGCAGTATTTTTATAACTTATCTGCCTGTGCGTTGCACGCAGACAGGTGAAAAACATTTAAATCTAATAAAATAAAAAACCGAAAGGGAAACGTGGGTTAAATCTTTCGGCATAGCCATAAAAAAGAGAGCGTAATTTTGGCAAATCGCACTCCCTTTTGTACTTATAATTATAACATTAAAAAGAAATAATCAGGAGAAAATTAACAATAATCTCTATCTTATTTTTCAAAACATTCAAATATTTATTTTAAACAATTTTATCTATTCAAATTTAAATCCTTTTTCTTTGAAGAGCTTCAGGCAAGCGTCCACTACTTCCCGGTCATAGAGTATTCCTCTGTTCTGAGAAATTTCTTCCAGGACTTTATCAATACCGAGAGCTGGCCTATACGGTCGGTGAGAAGACATCGCCTCTACCACATCAGCTACTCCTATAATTTTGGCTTCCATTAGTATATCCTCACCTTTAAGTCCCTGGGGATATCCTGAACCATTTAGTCTTTCATGATGTTGGAGCACAATTAAGGAAACCGCCCAGGGAAATTCCATTTCTTTTATTATGTCACTGCCGGCCTGAGGATGGGTTTTTATAAGGCCCAATTCTATCTCGCTCAATCTGCCGGGCTTGCTGAGAATCTCAGCCGGGACGTTCATCTTACCAATGTCGTGAAGAATTCCAGCAGCATAAAGTCCTTCAGTTTTATCCTGGGGAAGGCTCATTTCTTCGGCAATAGCGCAGACAAGTTTGGCCACCCTTTTTTGGTGCCCAGCAGTATAGGGGTCTCTGATCTCTACTATCTTGGCTATAGCATTGATAGTACTAAGATAAGTTTTGTGTAGTTCTTGATATAGGCTGACTCTTTCAATGACTGTCGCTGCCTCGTGAGCTATAGTAGAAAGAAGCTTTAAATCATCCTCTGTAAAGGGCTCAGCATCTACCTTACGGTTAAGATTAATAATACCAATAACACCCTTCTTGGTCTTCAAAGGGGCACAGATAGAATTTATCCCCTCATATTTCCCTTTTCTTTTGATTTGCGGACTATTTAGTCTTCCAGAGATAATCAAGGGTTCACCCTTCTGGGCTACCAACCCTGCAATACCTTCCCCCAACTTAATCCTTGTCTTTTTGATAATGTCTTCTTCTAGACCATATGCCTCCTTTATGGTTAAAACCTTATCTTCCGGATCAATAAGCATCAGGGAACCATCCTCTGCCTTCAGGGTCTTGATAGTATTGATAAAGACCGAGGAAAGCACCTCCTTGAGGTCAAGGGAAGAGCCGGTTATTTTTATAGTATCATAGAGCACAGTCATTTCAGTCAGCTTCCGACTCAACTTTATGTTCAGCTCTCTGATCTCAGCCAGATATCCCTCTGTCCTGGAATCCAAATATTCCCTGTAGGCCATACCATAGGCCATAATTCCTTCCATAAGGACAGTGAAGGATTTATCGATGTCCTTCTTTGAATATACTTTTTCGTCTCTATTAATTTTTTTTATGATATTGAGATGTATTTCAATAATGGACTCAGGTCCTATTCCTAATCTCATTAGCTCCTTGCCAAACTGGGCGATCTGGTAGAGATATTTCTCCTGGCCGGTCCTCAGATAATCTCTAAGGATCTTCTCATAGCTAATATCCAACCCTTTTTCATAAATTACCTTATTCATAGAAATCTATAACCCCTTTCCTTACTACTATTTTAATTGCTCATTGCTATTCTTTTTACAGCTTCTACAACATAACCTGAAAATAAAAAAAACTCAAAGGCTAATCTTACTGCTGCCTTTGAGCTTTCTATTAATAATTCTTTATTAATTTGTAAAAAAATAGGATTTTCCTGAAAATGTCTTTTTGAAATCAGGATTAAAACATAGGAAGGGAACCCCAAATTTCGGGGGGGGGGGGGGGGGGGGGGGGGGCAAAATTTTTTTTTCCACCCCCAAACAAGTTTTTAAAATCTTTTTTTTTCCCCCCAAAAATTTAAAA